>CAIZHL010000552.1 GCA_903932755.1 uncultured beta proteobacterium | reverse complement strand
GCCGACTTTAGCGCCGCGACCTGATCGCAGCGCTCCCAGGCGAGGTCGATGTCGCTGCGGCCGAAGTGGCCGTAGGCGGCGGTCCGGCGGTAGATCGGCCGCGCCAGGTCGAGCATGGCGATGATGCCGGAGGGCGTCAGGCGGAACACCTTCCTCACCGCCGCTTCCAGCGCTTCATGGCTGACGCTTGCGGTGCCCTGGGTGTCGATCATCACCGACACCGGTTCGGCCACGCCGATGGCATAGGCGAGCTGCACCAGGCAGCGCCGGGCGAGGCCGGCGGCGACGATATTCTTGGCGACGTAGCGCGCCATGTAGGCGGCGGAACGGTCGACCTTGCTCGGATCCTTGCCGGAGAAAGCGCCGCCGCCGTGCGGGCAGGATCCGCCGTAGGTGTCGACGATGATCTTGCGCCCGGTCAGCCCGGTATCGCCGTTGGGGCCGCCGATCTCGAAGGGGCCGGCGGGGTTTACGAAGATGCGGAAGTCCGCCGTGCGCAAGTCGGCGGGAACCAGCGGATCGATGATCTCGCGCGTGACTTCGCGCGTCACCCAGGCCGGATCGAGGCCGCGTTCGATCTGGGTCGAGATCACCACGTCGGCAATGCCGGCCACCTTGTGGCCTTCGTAGCGCACCGTGACCTGGCTCTTGGCGTCGGGGCGCAGCCAGGGCAGGGCGCCGGACTTCCTGAGTTCGGCCTGGCGTCTCACCAGCTGGTGCGATAGCCAGATCGGGTAGGGCATCAGGTCGGGCGTTTCATCGCAGGCGTAGCCGAACATCAGGCCCTGGTCGCCGGCGCCGAGCTGGCCGTCGGCGTGCACCACGCCCTTGTTGATCTGGATCGACTGGTGGTTGAAGCGCACCTGGACTTCGCAGGTTTCCGGGTCGATGCCGGTCGCGGCATCCTTATAGCCCGCATCGCGCAGCACCTGGCGGGCGATCTCCGCGGCGCGGTCGCGGACTTCGTCGAACACGGTTTCGTCGGCGCTGCGGAATTCGCCGGCAATGACAATCAGATTGTCGGCGACCAGCGTCTCGCAGGCCACCTTGGCCGTCGCCTCGCGCGCCAGGAAGGCGTCGAGGATGGCATCCGAAATCTGGTCGGCGAGCTTGTCGGGATGGCCTTCCGAGACTGACTCGGAGGTGAAAAGGTAAGTGCGTGCGCTCATTGGTTCGTGGTCTTTATGCGGAAACGGATGAATGAGCCTGTCATTCCGGCGAATGCCGGAATCCAGTCGGTGGCAGCTCCTGGATCCCGGGTCAAGCCCGGGATGACGACCAATGGTGCGTCCATCGATTCCAACTTGATCATGTATTAGTCAAACAAAATCACCTGTCGTACCGCTTCGCCCGAGTCGAGCCGGTCGAAGCCTTCGTTGATCTGGTCCAGGGTCAGGCGGTGGGTGATCAGCTTGTCCACCGGCAGGCGGCCGGCCTTGAACAGGGCGATGTAGTGCGGAATGTCGCGCGCCGGCACGGACGAGCCGAGGTAGCTGCCTTTCAGCGTGCGTTCCTCGGCGACCAGGTTCACTGCCGGCACGTTGAAGGTGTGCGAGGGCGGCGGCAGGCTGCAGGTCACCGTGGTGCCGCCGCGCCGCGTGATCTTGTAGGCGGCGTCGAGCGCCTTGACCGAACTCGCGGCTTCGATCGCGATGTCCACGCCGCCGCCGGTGGCGGCCTTGACCTGGGCCACCAGGTCGGGGTCATCGGCACGGAAGGCGCGGCTCGCGCCCAACGCCAGCGCGGTTTCGAGCTTGGAGGGCAGGCTGTCGATGGCGATCACTTCGCGCGCGCCGGCAGCGAGCGCACCCAGCACGGCCGACAGGCCGACGCCGCCGAGGCCGACCACGGCGACGGTCTGGCCGAGCCGGATCTGGGCCGAGTTGATCGCCGCGCCCACACCCGTGAGCACTGCGCAGCCGAACACGGCGGCGACGTCCTGCGGCAGGTCGGGCGTCACCTTGACCAGCGAGCCGCGATTGCACACCGCGTATTCGGCGAAACACGACACGCCGACCTGGTGGTTGAGCGGCGATCCATCGGCGCGCGACAAGTGGCGATGGCCGCCGACCATGGTGCCGGCGGTATTGGCCACCGCGCCGGGTTCGCACAGCGCCGGGCGGCCTTCGAGGCAGGGCAGGCAGTGGCCGCAGCTCGGCACGAAGACCAGCGCCACGCTGTCGCCGCGCTTGAGGTCCGTCACCCCGGGGCCGGTTTCCTCGACGATGCCGGCGGCCTCGTGGCCGAGCGCCATGGGCATCGGCCGCGGCCGGTCGCCATTGACGATGGACAGGTCGGAATGGCAGAGGCCGGCGGCGGTGATCTTCACCAGCACCTCGTTGGGGCCGGGGCCGGCGAGGTTCACGGTCTCGATCGCGATCGGCCGGGTTTGCGCGTAGGGGCGCGGTTGTTCCATCTGGCTGAGGACGGCGGCGCGGATTTGCATGGGATTTTCTGCCTTGCTCGGGATTAACGCTTGCAGTCTAGCGGAATACATTTGTCCATATGTTGGCCCGACGCCATTCGCTTGCTACGTTGTTTGCCGGTTCGACCCTGGTGCTGATGGGTTGCGGCGCCCTGCCCTATGCCAGGCAGTCGCCGGCTCCGGTGGCGGTGCGCGCTCCTGCCGCGGCCGACGGCGGGCCCGTGGCCGGCGCGCCGGCGAACCACGACAAGGCCAGCGAAGTCGTGCTGTTCGCGCTGGGGCTGCTCGAAACCGATTACCGCTTCGGCGGCAAGAATCCCGAGGCCGGGCTGGATTGCAGCGGCATGGTCAGCTACGTTTTCGAGAAATCCGCCGACCTGCGTATGGCAGGCTCCGCGGCCGACCTGGCACGCAAGGGCAAACCGGTGCCGGCGGCGCAGCTGCGTCCCGGCGACCTGGTCTTCTTCAATACCCGCAACAGGCCGCATTCGCACGTCGGCATCTACATCGGCGACGACCGCTTCGTGCACGCCCCCAACAACCGCGGCAAGGTGCGCACCGAAAGCCTGAAGCAGGGGTGGTTTGCGGCGCGCTTTGAAGAAGGCCGGACCTACTTCGACTGACCGCCCGCCCTCAGCCTCTTAGCATTGCGGGCTTTGCAGCGTGCCGCCTCACCGGCAGCGGGCGATCTCGGCATCCGTCATCACCGGCTTGATGGTGCAGCGCCGTTCGAGTTCCAGCTGCGCGCGCAGCTGCTCCTTCTTTTTCTTCTCCTGGGCGAGGCGCATCGCCTCCTTCTTTCGATCGTCCTCGGCCTGTTGCGCCAGCCTGTCGATCTCTTCCTGCTTGCGCGCCTCTTCGGCCCGGCGTTGTTCGTCGGCAAGCCGCGAAGCATCCGTCTGCTGCTTCTGCTTTTCCGCCTGCTTCTGCTGTTCTTCGGGCGACACCGTGTTGGCCGCCGCCGCCCCGGCCGCGACGCCCACCGCGACGCCTGCCGCCGCGGCGCCTGCCGTCGCAGCGCTGCCGCCCGACGACGAACTGTTGCTTGAGGAATACTTGATGTTGACGCCCTTGCCCGAGCTGGCGCCGTCATCATCATTGTCGGTTTTCTTGCCCGCCGTGGATTGGGAACCCGATCCCGATCCCGATTTCGACGAAGACGCCGAAGACGACGACGAAGACGACGATGATTTGCTGCCGGCGCGACCGGCCTCGCTGGCGCCGGAAAAGGCGATCAGCAGCGCGGCGGCCAGGGCATATGTTTTGGGTCCGGTTTTCATGGGGGTTCCTCCCGCGACTTGATTCAGGCGAAGCGTAACGGGAACCGGAGGTCGATTCAAGGGGCGATGCCGACGTCAAAGCCGCCTGCCGGCAGGCCGCAAACCCCCTTGCGGCCCTCGCGGCGGCGGCAACGCGCTCCATTCGCGCGGGATAAGGGCTACACTGCCGACCGCCTTCTTCCCTGTACGGAGTCACGAAACCATGGCCGGCGCCAGTTTGCTTGCACTGCTCGACGACATTGCCACCATCCTCGACGATGTGGCGGTGATGACCAAGGTTGCGGCGAAGAAGACCGCCGGCGTGCTGGGCGACGACCTCGCGCTGAACGCGCAGCAGGTGAACGGCGTGCGCGCCGAGCGGGAATTGCCGGTGGTCTGGGCGGTGGCCGTCGGCTCGCTGAAGAACAAGCTGATCCTGGTGCCGGCGGCGCTGGC
>CAIZHL010000551.1 GCA_903932755.1 uncultured beta proteobacterium | reverse complement strand
GCCGACAGCTACACGCTCTACCTGATGACGCACAACTTCCACTGGAACGTCACCGGCCCGATGTTCAACACCCTGCACCTGATGTTCATGGGCCAATACACCGAACAGTGGACCGCGCTCGACCTGATCGCCGAACGCATCCGCGCCCTCGGCCACCCGGCGCCCGGCACCTACAAGGAATTCGTCAAGCTGGCGACCATCAAGGAAGTCGACGGCCAGCCCAAGGCGCTGGACATGGTGCGCCACCTCGTCGCCGCCCAGGAAGCCACGGCGCGCACCGCACGCAAGCTGTTCCCGCTGGTGGAAAAAGCCAAGGACCAGCCGACCGCCGACCTGCTGACGCAGCGCATCGAAGTGCATGAGAAAACTGCATGGATGTTGCGCAGCCTGCTGGAAGAGTAAGACTCCACGCAACGGAAGCCGAACAAAGCCCCTCTCCCCTCGCGGGAGAGGGGTTGGGGAGAGGGGTGAAACCCCGCCCCGCCGCCGTCGGTGTATCCAACTCGTCATTCCGGCGATAGCCGAAACCCGGAAACCTTCGTCAGAAGCGGCAACCCCTGGATTCCGGCGTGCGCCGGAATGACGGATGGAGGGGCACGCAAAAAAAACGGGTAGCCAGCCCCGCGCGTTGCGCAGCGCCCCCTGCACCTCGGGGCCGGGCGACTGGTCAGCCGTGACCGGCCTCGGCATGCAACTTCAGCCCAAGTGCGCCGATGACTTTAAGGATGGTGTCGAAGCTTGGGCTACGATCACCGGAAAGCGCTTTGTAAAGACTCTCGCGAGACAGTCCGGCATCACGCGCGACCTGTGACATACCCTTGGCGCGAGCAATATCGCCAAGCGCTTTGGCGATGAATGCAGCATCCCCGTCGGCTTCTTCCAGGCAGGCCTCAAGATAGGCAGCCATTTCCTCCGGAGTCCTGAGGTGTTCGGCGACGTCATAGCGAGTGGTTACGGTCTTGGTCATGGTTGCTGCTCCGAAAGATTACGTGCGAGGCGCAGGGCCGCCTTGATGTCTTTGGCTTGGGTAGCTTTGTCACCACCCGCCAAAAGAATAATCAGCTCGCGCCCTCGCTTCTTGAAATACACCCGGTAACCGGGACCGTAATTGATTCGCAACTCCGAGACTCCTTCGCCAACCGGTTCGACATCCCCGGGATTTCCAGCAGCAAGCCGTTCAATCCTTGCCAGGACACGGGCTCTAGCCTGGATGTCACGCAAGTCGTCAAGCCAGTGAGCGAAGAGGACGGTTTTGCGAACTTCAATCATGGAGTGACTGTATCCTCCAGGCTACGTATTGTCAATTCCATACCTCCTGCCTTACCTCCTTCCTGATGTTATCAACGTGATTGTCGCTGCTTCCACGTCTGGCATTGCTTGCCGCGGACGCAATCCGATCGAACGGCATCGCGACCCGCCCCGGATGAAGTCAGGGGAAGGCTATCTCGGTTCGCGACGGAATCCGGAAACCCGCGTCCGCAGCGGAAACCCCTGGATTCCGGCATGCGCCGGAATGACGGCTGGCGAGGCGCGCAAAAAGTCGGCGCTGGCGGGACGGCAACGCCCGAGTCGGCAAGGCTCCGGCGTATCCGGTTGCGGCCTTGCCGGCAAGGAGATGCACGCATATAATCAGAATTTCAGAATTACGGAGATTCGTCATGCGTGAAACCCTGATCGTTTCGAGCCGCGGCCAGATCACGCTGCCGGCCGGCATCCGCAAGCAGCTGGGCCTTGCCGCAGGCAGCGCTGTCATTATCGAAGAGCGTAATGGCGAGATGACCCTCAAACCTGCCGCCATCCTCGAAATCGACACATACTCGGACGCGCAGGTCGCCGAATGGGACCGTGAAGACGTGCTCAGTGCCGATGAGCGCAAACGCATCCTGGCGCGCCTGCAGGCCGCCTGATGCGGATATTCCTCGACGCCAACATTCTCTTTACTGCCGCCCACAACCCTGACGGCAAGGCCGCGCTCGTCATCGAACTCGGACGGTCCGGCATCTGGCGACTGACCACCAGCCCGTATGCCGCCGAGGAAGCGCGGCGCAACATCACCCGCAAGTTCCCCGTCTGCAGCGATCGCCTGGAAACACTCCTGAACGACATTGCTCTGGTGGCGGATTCGCCCGAAATTCCTTGCCCCGCCGGCCTCGCGGAAAAGGATCAGCCGATTTTCCGCGCGGCGCGCGGATGCCGCGCCGATGTGCTGCTGACGGGAGACATCCGCGATTTCGGCTTCCTGATGAACGCACCGGAAAAGGCCGGTGGCCTGTTGATTGAAACCGTGGCGGAGTTTCTCGCGCGCCAGTAGGCCTGCGCGTCATTCCGGCGCACGCCGGAATCCAGGAATTTTCGCTTCGGACCCAGTTTCGAGGTTCCAGCTTACGCCGGAATGATGAATGGACAGGCACGCAATAGGCGGCGATACGGCACCGGCTTGCGCTTACGCCGCCTGGCGCAGGCGAGCTATTTCGTAATAACCCTGTGGATCCGCCTTGATGCGGTCATACATGGCGTCCGGCGCCAAATCCAGGCCGCCGGGCCAGGTCACAGCGCCATTCTCGACTCGCGCCGCATGAACAGCCGCATTGTCAAACAGCGCCTCGAATACCCCGACACAAAAGCTCGGATCGATGCGCACCGTACCTTCCGTTCCATCCTCGAAACGCACTCCGATTTCTCTTGTTCCCATGGGCCAGACATTGATGACGTTCCAATCCATGACTCTCTCCTAAGGCAACGGCGCAATGGGTGTCGGCTGCTGGTTGTTTTCGCAAAGCCGCCAATCCTCAAGCAACTCCTGCTGATGAAACTCGGCCCAGTCAAGCACCAGGTGAAGTGCGCGATGAGGAAGCTTTCCGCGAATCACCTCCAGCGCATGTATGTCGATCACAGCTTCCTGCCCGCCATATCTGCGTGAAAGTGCGGCGGCGCATGATCGTCCCAGAACATCAGGATCAGGATTCCGTAAAAACTACTGATCGTCGGCATGGCGTACCTCTCTGCCGACTATAGCAAAAAAACGCACCCGGGCAGGCGAATCAATAGTTTCTGCAGCCGTGGGGAATGCCACGGTCTGTCCCCGTTTCCATGCTTGGTGATTCAAACCGTGGCGGAGTTTCTCGCACACCAGTAGGCCAGCGACATTCCGGCGGAAGCCGGAATCCGGAAACCTGCGTCCGAAACGGAAACCCATGGATTCCGGCGCACGCCGGAATAACGAGTGGGGCACGCAATAAGTCATGTCGGCGGCGAGGCCGGAGACGGTAGCCCATGAAGTCGGCGCCGACGGGACGGCGGCGACTTTTCCTGCACCGCGCCACGCGCAGCGATGCTCAGGCTAGCCCTGCGCTTTGCGAAGCGCCCGGTGCATGTCCTTTGGCAGGAGATAGAGATGCAATGGGTTGAAGGACGCGGCCTGAAAACCGAATTTCAGATAAAAATCGCTGGCAGCCGCATCGGCGGCATGCACCAGGAGCGCCCGGCTGGCCACCTGTTCGTGCGCGACCCAAAAGCGCTTCATTGCATCCTTCAGCAGCGCTTTGCCAAGACCCGTGCCCTGTTCGGTCCGGTCTACCGCGAGGCGGGCAAGCAGCGCCAACGGGATCGGGTAACGACCGGTGCCCTGAGCCACGCGCTGCGTGGCGCGTTCGGGTTCGAGGGATGCCGCCGCCAGGCTGTAATAACCGACGACCCGAGCGCCGCGAAACGCGACAAAGCTTCGTGCCGTGTTGGCGCGCTGGGCGAGCAGTGCATACCGGATCAGATAGTCGTCGAGCGCCGGACGACCGCAGGAGAAATCCGCTACGACGAATTCAGGGGCCAGCGGCAAGGTGCCGGAAAGCGGCTCCGTCACGGTGCGCCGCCTTGGTCAGCGGTCAAGAACGCTCTTTTCGGCAAAAAGCCGGGTCAGCGATGGGATGTCGCGTGCCGGAGCGTCGAGCGCGGCACAGAACGCATCGGCCATCTCTTGCGGCACTACGAAACGGGTCTCGTCAGCAAGAAGGATTTCGGCGCGATCCAGGGCGGCGCGCACAATGAAATTCGACAGGCTGGCGTGTTGCCGTTCGGCAGCGCGCCGCAGCAAATCTTTGGTTTCCGGCGCGATGCGGATGGCGAGACGTTCTTCCTTGGCGGGGACGACAGCAGCCATGGCTAGCTCCTTGTGATCACAATGTACGCACATCGTAGCGGAAATTGCGGCGTGTCGTAGAACAATCCAACAACACGGCGCACGCCGGAATCCAGGGATTTTCGCCTCGGGCCTACGTTTCTGGATTCCGGCGTGCGCCGGAATGACGGCTGGCGAGGCACGCAAAAACTCGGCGCTGGCGGGACGGCGACGGCAATTCCTGCACGCGCAACGCACCAAAAAAACGGGCGGCCAGAAGGTCGCCCGTTGAAGCTTGCCGGCGACCCGTGCAGCGGTCGCCGTGACCGGTCAGAACAGCAGGTCGGTCGCCGCCGTCAGGTCGTCCACCCCGGCCATCAGGATCTGCAGGTCGTTGGCGGCATTGAAGAAGCCGTCCTTGTCGATATCGACAATCAGGCGCGCGTTGGTGAGGTCAAACACCGCCTGGATGGTGCCGCCGGTGAGGACGGTATCCACACTGCCAAAAGCCACTTCCTCGCGGTAGAACTGGATGCCGAGCAGGCCCAGGTCGAGGATGTCGTTACCCTGATCCATGAAATTCTGGATCGTCACCGCGGTGCCCGCCCAGAGATCCTGGGGAACATTGTTGTCGAAGACGAATGTGTCATCCGCGCCGGTATTGGCCGTGGCATTGATGATGTGGTTGACCCCGCCCTGCACATTCACGATATAGCCGGAGTTGCTCAGGGTCAGGGCGTTCAATGCCATCGTACAGGTATTGATGGTCTCGAAGCTGGTCACATTGCTCAGGGTGACCAGATTGATGCTGCCGCCACCACTGATGGCCAGGATGTCGCTGCCCGAATTGCCATCGATAGT
>CAIZHL010000550.1 GCA_903932755.1 uncultured beta proteobacterium | reverse complement strand
ATCATGCGCTTTCCCTCGCGCGCGGCCTTCCAGGCCACGCTGCGGCGCTGGAGCGTCAACGACGACTCGACCGTCGTCGTCTATGACGACTCCTCCACCGCACTGGCGGCGCGCGTGATCTACCTGCTCGACCTCTACGGCTTCGACCCGAAGCGCGTCAAGCTGCTCGACGGCGGCACCATCGGCTGGACCGGCTTCAACGAACTGACGAAAGCCCCGACCGCGCCGCGCGCGCCCGGCAAGGTGACGCTGAAGGCCGCGCCGGCCGCCGCCATGGCCGGTTGGCCCGAGGTCTATCGCCGCGTCGTCGCCGGCCGCGAGCCGAATCTCGTGCTGCTCGATGCGCGCCCGGCCGACATGTACGACGGCAGTCGCATCCAGCATTCGGTGCAGGGCGGCCACATTCCCGGCGCCCTCAACATCGTCAGCCTGCAGGGTGTCGACGGCCAGTCGCAGCAGTGGAAATCCCTTGCCGAGCTGGCCGCGACGTACAAGGACATCCCGCGCGGACATGCCGTCATCGCCTATTGTCACGACGGCTTTCGCTCCACCCTGGCCTGGCTGCAACTGAAAGCGCTCGGCTACAAGGACGTGCGTGTCTACAACGGCGGCTGGGGCGATTGGGATCGCACCCTGACCCTGCCGGTGGTCAAGGGCGGTAAACCCTTCGATGCCGACTTCGATCTGTAAAGAGGAAATGACCATGGGCAAGACCTTCAAGGTACTGGTGCTGTGCACCGGCAACTCGGCGCGCTCCATCCTCGGCGAGATGCTGTTCAATCATTTGGGCAAGGGGCGCATCGAAGCGCATTCCGCCGGCAGCAAGCCGGGCGGCACGGTCAATCCCGTGGCGCTGGAAACGCTGGCGAAGCATGGCGTGCCCTGCGCCGGAGCCCGCAGCAAGTCGTGGGACGAATTTGCCGCAGCGGGCTCACCCGAGTTCGACTTCATCTTCACGGTCTGCGGCAATGCGGCGCAGGAAGCCTGCCCGGTCTGGCCCGGCCATCCGGCCACGGCGCACTGGGGCATTCCCGATCCCGCCCATGTCGAACCGATGGCGGCGCGGCGTGCCGCATTCGAGGACGCCTACCTGTCATTGAAGAAGCGCGTCGAAACCTTCCTCGCGCTGCCGCTGGAAACCATGAGCCGCGAAAAGTCGGCGCTGGCGGCACGGCGAATCCACGACGAGGCCTGATCCATGTCCGCCCAATGTGAAGCCACCGCCAAACTCGCCGCCAACGCAACGATGAGCGTCTTCGAACGCTACCTCACGGTCTGGGTCTTCCTCTGCATCGTGGTCGGTATAGCGCTCGGCCAGTGGTTGCCGGCACCCTTCCAGTTGCTGGGCAAGCTCGAAGTCGCGCGGGTCAACCTGCCGGTCGGCCTGCTGATCTGGGTGATGATCATTCCGATGCTGGTCAAGGTGGATTTCGGTGCGCTGCACGAGGTTCGCAACCATGTCAAAGGCATCGGCGTGACGCTGTTCGTGAACTGGCTGGTGAAGCCCTTCTCGATGGCGCTCCTGGGCTGGATCTTCATCCGCCACCTGTTCGCGCCCTACCTGCCGGCCGACCAGCTCGACAGCTACATCGCCGGCCTGATCCTGCTCGCCGCCGCGCCCTGCACCGCGATGGTCTTCGTCTGGAGCCGGCTGACCAATGGCGACCCGCTGTTCACGCTGTCGCAGGTGGCCTTGAACGACAGCATCATGATCGTCGCCTTCGCCCCGCTGGTGGCCTTCCTGCTCGGCATTTCGGCCATCACCGTACCCTGGGATACCTTGTTCACATCGGTGGTGCTCTACATCGTGATTCCGGTGATCCTGGCCCAGGTCTGGCGCAAGTCGCTGCTAAAAAAAGGCCAGGCGCACTTCGACGCCGTCATGGCCAAGCTGGGCCCGTGGTCGATCAGTGCGCTGCTGGCGACACTCGTGCTGCTGTTCGCCTTTCAGGGCAAGGCCATCGTGGACAAGCCGCTGATCATCGCGCTCCTGGCGGTGCCGATACTGATCCAGGTCTTCTTCAATTCCGCGCTGGCCTACTGGCTCAACCGCGTCGTCGGCGAAAAGCACAACGTCGCCTGCCCATCGGCCCTGATCGGCGCCAGCAACTTCTTCGAACTGGCCGTGGCCGCCGCCATCAGCCTGTTCGGCTTCGAGTCCGGCGCTGCCCTGGCCACCGTGGTCGGCGTGCTGATCGAAGTGCCGGTGATGCTGCTGGTGGTCAAGGTGGTCAACTCCAGCAAGGGCTGGTACGAACGGGGCACCTGAT
>CAIZHL010000549.1 GCA_903932755.1 uncultured beta proteobacterium | reverse complement strand
TACGACATCGACCTGGGCAGCGCCTATTTCGACTTCGTCTGCGAGTTCATGATTTTTCTGGCGCTGGCCGCGGACCGCGTCGCCTACCGCGACCTGACGCCCGAGCAGCGCATGGAGTTCACCACCGCGCTGGCGCAGCGCATCGCCGTCGCGATTGACGACAACCGTGACATGCTGCTCTACGACGTGGCTCCGGGCAAAGTACGGCAGCACATGCTCGACCTGTTCAACAAGCGCGGTGCCGAATACGCCGATCACGGCTATACGGAAGCCGGACCCGACTTCGGTTTCCGCCGCTGCTTCGCCGCCTGCCTGCAGGACGTGCTGCCCGAGAAGGATCGCCTGTGGGCCGTCGACCAGGTCATGGAAATCGAATCGCCGGAAGCCATCAAGGCGCTGGAAAAGACCCTGGCCGGCCTGTTCCATCCGGGCGAGGCAAAAAGTCGGCGCCCGCGACACGGCATCGAAGCGGGCGAATGATGGGCAGCCCCTTCGATCTCGCCGATACCGCCAGCTACCGGCGCTGGCGCGAGCAAAAGCTCGACAGCGCGCCGCGCCGCATCGAGGACATCGTCGTCGCGCTCGACGATCCGCGCGCACTGAGCGAGGCCGCGCGCGCTGCCCTGCTGGAACGCTGCGCCACCGCCAACATGGCCATCTACACCAGCAATACCGCGGGTGACGCCGACAAGGAAATCCCGCGCGGACTGGGCCGGCAGCTCGGACTCGTGAACCTCGACAGCCACTGGCTGACCGACGACGACGCGATCTCGCCGATTTCGGTGCGCGGCGCCGAGGAACGCGGCGAGCGCAAGGAATTCATCCCCTACACCGACAAGCCGATCCGCTGGCACACCGACGGTTACTACAACCTGCCCGAGCGCACAGTGCGCGGCATGGTCCTGCATTGCGTCGAGAGCGCCGCGAACGGCGGCGAGAACCAGCTGCTCGACCACGAGATCGCCTACATCCTGCTGCGCGACGAGAATCCGGACTTCATCCGCGCCCTGTCGCAGGACGACGCCATGACCATCCCGCCGCGCATGGACGACACCGGCGTCGCCCGCGCCGCGCAGCCGGGGCCGGTGTTCTCGGTCGATGCGCAGGGCTTCCTGCACATGCGCTACACGGCGCGCAGCATCAGCATCGAATGGCGCGCCGACGCAACGACTCGGGGCGCGGTCGCGGCGCTCGCCAAACTGCTGGCGACGCCGACGCCGTGGACCCTGCACGGGCGCCTCGAACCCGGCATGGGCGTGGCCTGCAACAACGTGCTGCACGACCGCTCCGGCTTCACCGAAACGCCGCAAAAGCGCCGCCTGCTCTACCGCGCGCGTTACCACGAGCGCGTCACGCCGGCATTGATGCCCAGCGCGGCCTGATGTCCGGCGCCCGCGCGGCGCCTTTTCCAATTCGGCGTACTTCAATGCTTCCATCTGGTCGGGCAGGGTCCCCTGCTAGCCGAATGCTTTAAGTTTCGATTGACAAGATCGAAGTGATACATTAACATTTTTATCAACTAATAAAAATGTATCACGTTAGCGCCTGCCCACCGGTGCCGCGAACGTCCCCGAAGGCAGTAACCAGAAAGGAACCGAGCCATGTACACCCAAGCCATGGACACCATGCGCGACGAGGGCGGCGACAAGCCCGCACTGCGCACGGTCGAGGAAGCGCAGCTGCAGCAGCGCTTCGACAACCGCATCGACGCCGACGGCCGCATCGAGCCGCAGGACTGGATGCCGGACGCCTACCGGCGGACGCTGGTCCGTCAGATCAGCCAGCACGCGCACAGCGAGATCGTCGGCATGCTGCCCGAGGGCAACTGGATCTCGCGTGCGCCGAGCCTCAAGCGCAAGGCCATCCTGATCGCCAAGGTGCAGGACGAGGGCGGCCACGGCCTCTACCTTTACTCCGCCGCCGAGACGCTGGGCACCAGTCGCGACCAGATGCTGGAGGGGCTGCACTCGGGCAAGGCCAAGTATTCGTCGATCTTCAATTACCCGACGCTGACCTGGGCCGACGTCGGCGTCATCGGCTGGCTGGTCGACGGTGCCGCGATCATGAACCAGGTGCCGCTCTGCCGCTGCTCCTATGGCCCCTACGCGCGCGCCATGGTGCGCGTGTGCAAGGAGGAATCCTTCCACCAGCGCCAGGGCTACGAGGCCCTGCTGGTTATGATGACCGGCACCGAAGAGCAGAAGGCGATGGTCCAGGACGCGGTGAACCGCTGGTGGTGGAAGTGCCTCGCCATGTTCGGGCCGCCCGATGCCGACAGCCCGAACAGCGCCCAGGGCATGCGCTGGGGCATCAAGCGC
>CAIZHL010000548.1 GCA_903932755.1 uncultured beta proteobacterium | reverse complement strand
GGTGGTGATCCAGGTGAAGTCGCGGGTATCGCCTTGCGCCGCCACGGCCTTCTGCCGCAGCGCGACGCCCTTGTGCTCCCAGAACTGCTCCATGAACTTGGTGCCGCCGACGCGGATCATCTGCGCCGATTCGAGATCCGTGGCCTCCGGCAAGAGCAGGTCGGCCATGTAGTTGGTCTCGTCCACCGTGTAGGCAAACGCGACCGTGAAGGGGAAGGTGGCAATGGTCTTGACCAGGGTCTGGGTTTCCCAGAAGGAAATCGCCGGATTGGTGCGATAGATGATCCAGACGTCGGGCAGTGTCGGCTGCGGCATGTCCGAACCGGCCGGCTGCTCGCGCTGGAACATCCAGGCCAGCTGGGTCGGGCCCAGCGCCTGGCTCCAGGCGGTGTTGCCGACGATGGGAACCAGCGTCTTGTGCATGTTGCGGCCGGTCGGCTTGACGGCCCAGTTGGCCTTGTCGGTGGCGTTGAACTTCTGCGCCATGAAGCCGTCTTCGCCGGGCAGCACGCTCTTGTGGCGGTTGTCGTGCGGACGGTTCAGGCGCACCGTGGTGCCCAGCGTGCCTCCCGGGTTCTCCAGCGCGCCGACCAGCACCGCCAGCACGGTGCGCGCCCAGCAGCATTCGAAGGCGCCCCAGCCGTTGTTGACCGACTTGCCGAGTATCACTGCCACGGGCCGCAGCGGCAGCGTGACGCCGTCAATCACCGTGGTGGCGCCGACACTGGCGTTTTCGAGATACTCGTTGGCGATGCGCCGGATGTTAGCCGCCGGCACGTCGCATACACCCGACGCCCATTCCGGCGAGTATTTTTCGATATGTTCGACCAGCTTGGTGAAGGCGGTCACGCCTTCGACGCTGCCCAGTTCCCGTACTTCTTCATCGGCATCGACGCTGACCGCGCCGCTGACGTTGAATTTGCCCGACAGGGCCGGCACGGTGCCGGCGGTATCGAAGGGCACGGCCTTGCCCGTCAGCGTATCCCACAGCAGCGGCTTGCGGCTCGCCGCATCGCGCAGGAAAAGGCCGTCCGGCCCCACCAGGTAGGGCGAGGACGTACGGTCGCGCAGGAAAGGCACATCCAGTTCGTCCAGCTTGTGCTCGATCAGCAGTACGTGGATCAGGGCGAACATGAAGGCAGGATCGGTCTTCGGCCGGATCGGCACCCACTCCGCCGAGCAGGCGCCGGTGACCGACAAATGCGGCTCGACCTGCACCCGCTTGTAGCCGCGCATGCGCGCTTCGGCGTGCCGTGTCACGGCGCAGGGACCGCCGGAGGACTCGACGTTCGCACCCAGCGAAATCACGAAGCGGGCCGACGGCGTATCTGCCGCAACGGTAAAGGCGCGGTGCCAGAACTCGCCATAGAGATGTTCGGAATGCACGCACTTGACGCCCTGCCCCGAGCCGAAACTGTAATCGATCGGTCCCCAGGCGGAAAGAAAGGCCGGGAAGGTGCCCATGTACATGGCCGGCGTGCCGCCATGCCCGAACGAGGCCGCCAGGCGCGGGACTCCCGATTCGTCGAGCACGCCCTTGGCGCGGGTCGCCTTCAACTTGTCGGCCAGCATGTCCAGCGCCTCGTCCCAGGAGAT
>CAIZHL010000547.1 GCA_903932755.1 uncultured beta proteobacterium | reverse complement strand
GGCGCCGGCGTCGCCCTGTTTTTCTGTGCCGTGGCGCTGCTCGGCCTGGGCTTCCAGGCGCATTTCGCGCTGAACTCGGCACCGCTCTACCTGCGCTTCGCCAAACCGGCGGAGCTGGATTATTTGATGCCGGTGTTCTGGGTCGGCTTCAACCTGCTGATCTTCCCCGCCTGCCGTGCCAACGAACGCTTCGGCGGAACCTTCGTCATGGCCGCGGGCGCCGTGACGGGAGCGCTCGCCTCGGCGCTGGCCGCCGCCGCACCCTCGCTGGAATTGCTGCTGGCGCTGCAGTTTCTCGCCGGCGGCGCCTGGGCGGCGGTGCTGATGAGCGCGATGACGGCGGCCATCGCCATCGGTCATGTCGGGCGCGAAGGCGCGGCCACCGGTGGCCTGTTCGCCCTGCTGGCGATCGCCACCTTCACGCGCATGGGACTGGTCGCCGCGCAGGTGAACCAGGATCCGGCCGTCAGGGCGCTGCTGGTCTGGCTGCCGGGCCTTGCCTGGCTGGTCGCCGGCCTGCTGCTGATGTGGCTGGCATTGCGCTTCCGGGCACCCGCAGCTCACCCCGGGCGGGCGTCCGGCTGAGCAACCCGGCGCAGCCGGGTTTTTATTGATGTGCCCGAAAAGTCGGCGCTGACTCTACGGCGACTGCGCCTTCATTGAACCCGATTCGAAGCCACATCGCCCTGCCTGACGGGCGGCAGGGTTTGCGCAGCCAAATCCTTCGGCCGGCTGAAGCGCCTCAGGTTTTGCATCATTTCCGCAATCGCGGGACTTATGTCCCGCTTGGCCTGGGCAGGATCGGCAATTGGATGGTCATTGCCGTCGGTGACCTCGTCGCGTTTGGCGCCGCCGGTGGCATTGATGGGAAAGGCTATCTTTATCTTCTCGCCCAGATACGCAAGCCGGTTCCAGTCGGCCGCAACGGCGTACTCGCGGTGATAGGCGGGATCCAGCAGGTTCATGCCCTGCGAATAATCGGAGGGCGGATTGCGCACGCCGAGCAGCGGCATCAGGGTCGCCGGGATATCGAGGTGGCTGCTGATCCCGGTCACCACGCGCGCCTTGTTGCCGGGCGCCCAGATGACCGCCGGCGTACTGGTCTGGAAGCGGTTGAATTCGGCGCTGTGCCCCCAGCGACTGCGCTCCATGAACTCCTCGCCGTGGTCGCCGAGAACGATGACCACCGTGTTGTCGAGCAGTTTCTTTTGCTTCAGGTGCTCGATGACGCGCCCGATCTGCTGGTCGACATGGTGCGAGGCGTTGAGATAGCGGTTCTTGATCAACTGGATGTCGCCCTTGAAATCCGTGGTCAGGTAGTTAAGGTCTTCGAGGTAGGGCTTCGCGATCACCGATTCCGGCGGGAAATCATAGGCGGCGTGGGTCGACTCGAAGAACATGTAGGTCATGAAGGGCTTTGTTTCATCGCGCTTGTCGATATAGCCCAGCATGTTCTTGATGTTTTCCTGGTCGCGCTGCCAGGCGGGCGGACCGCCGGACAGGGCATGCATGTCGGCCGGGTTCATGCCGACGAATATTGTTTTGTCGAAGGCGGGGAAGGTGAAGCGCTGGCTGGTGTGCAGGCTGAACTGGTAGCCGCGCTGCTGCATCACGTCCATCAGCACCGGGGAACGGCGCGCGGAGTGCATCGGAAACCAGTAGTTTCCGTAGAGCCCGTAGAACATCGAGAAGACGCCCATCTGGGTCAGATTGCCGCCGCTGTAGTGCTGTTCCAGGCGCAGCGCCTGCTGCGAAAAGTCCCACAGCTGCGGCATGATCTTCGGATCGAGCATGTCGAAGCGCAGCGACTCGGCCACCAGCCAGACGATGTTCGGCGGCCGCACGGAGCCGTCGATGTCCAGCGGCTTCAGGGGATAACTGAGCACGCTGCTCTTGACATGCATTCCGTCCGATGGATTTTCAGCTTCGCCGACGCCCATTTTTGCCGCCAGTTTGCGGAATGTCATGGGCAGATACATCGGATAGCGTTCGCTGGCAAACAGGATAGGCTGGTAGTTGATCGCGGAGCTGTAGCCGTAGGCAACGCGTTCGCCCATGCTTGCCGCCAGTATGAGGAAAAACACCCAGCGCCACCGCAGCAGCCGGGGCAGGGGGCGCGACGAGGAGGTGCCGCGCGCGACCAGCCAGTAGTAGAGCAGGGCCTGGAACGCCAGCAGGGCCACGACGATCAGGGTGGCCGTCAGTTCGGTGCTGCGGGTCGCGCCCAGCGAAGCGATGCCGCCCGGCGTAAGCAGGAGATCGACCACGAAGCCGTTGATGTGGAAGCCGTACATGTCGTGGATCATGCGATCTGCAAACAGAGCGACGTGGGTCAGCCCGGGTAGCGCGACCAGCGTCGTCGCCAGCAGCAGGTTTCCGGAGCGCGGCCGCTTTGAGCGACGCAGCAACCAGTAGCACAGGTAGCCGCCGGCTATCGCCGGCAGCAGGTAGAACATCGAATAGCTTGCCGTCACAGCCAGTGTCCAGAGTGCCGTGAACGGGTCGGCGTACTGCTCGCGGGAAGTGAAGCGGCTGACGTGGGCAATCACGCCCAGCCAGGTGATCAGGTAATAGCGGCTGATACTGGCAAGTGAAGGCAGTGCTGGCATCGCTGGGGCTCCCTAAAACGACATCTTAGGCCGGCAAGATTAATCAGGGCTTAAGGCCAGGGCTAAAGGCGGATTCGGGAACCAGAAATCCGAACAATATTTGGCTCCATACCGCGTTTCTTCTGGGATGAAGGCATTGTTCCGGTAGTTGCCGCACAGGCCCTGCAGCGCCGGCAGGCGATACGACACAGCCATGTATACTCCGAACCATCGTATGGAGCTGATACTGCCGGGATGAACGTAGTGCGTGCCAATTGCAGGGTGGGGTGAGGTCAATGGGACTGTTTGCCCGCATCAGGAATCAAATGTCGAAGTCCTGGCTGCGACGGATAGGCATCAAGCTGTCGTTCGGGATCGATTCCATACCCAGGAACGGCCGGATGGTATTGGAAGAAGGAACGTCGATACACGCACGGATCATGAAATTCCGGGAGTTGAGTGTGGGTGCGAAGACGTATATCCGCAGCGGTTCAGAATTGCTCAATGTCCGCGAAATTGGCCGCTTCTGCTCGATCAGCAACAATGTGGTTATCGGTCAATCCAAAGGGGAGCACGGCCACCCGATGTCGTGGGTCAGCACCTACCCTTTCCAGCTTGAAGCGGCGGTTCCCGCTGCGCCGGATCCAAGCCTGCAGGGTGTCCGCATTGGCCATGACGTATGGATCGGCAGGGAAGCCATGATCATGGAAGGTGTGAACATAGGCACGGGTGCGGTTGTCGCAGGAAGGTCGGTCGTGACCCGCGATGTTCCCGAGTATGCGGTCGTTGCGGGAATCCCCGCCCGTTTGATCCGGTACCGGCATCCGCCGCAGCTTGCCGCGAGACTCCTGGCGAGTTGCTGGTGGGAGATCCATGAAGCTGACCTGAAGAAAATGCCCATGAATGATCCGGAAGACTTTCTCGAACGCATCAAGGTACAGCGCTCCGCCAGGTACAGGACCTGTATCCTGACAAAGTCTTCATGGCGTCTGGTCGAGTAAAATTCAATGACTGCTGAAATGATTCCAGCCATCGACTTTTCCGATCCAGCTTCTTCGCTTCAAGAAGAATAATTACATGAGACCCTGATTTTGGCACTGACTGTAATTGGACTGTCCGGCGCAGTCTCGCATGACCCTTCCGCGGCGCTCTACATCGACGGCAAGCTTGTGGCGGCCGCCGAGGAAGAGCGCTTCGTGCGCGACAAGCACGCCAGGAACCGCATGCCATTCGAAGCGGCGAAGTTCTGTCTCGACTATGCCGGCATCAAGCCGGCCGAGGTCGATGCGGTGGCGATCCCCTTCGCGCCGATCAGCATTTTCGGAAAAGCGCGCTGGCACTATGCGCAGCGCTACTGGTATGCGCCGGATCGCGGGCTGGACGCCATCTTCGCCGGCAACCGTCGTTATCACCGCTACCGGAAGCGCATCGAGGGCTGTCTGCAGGAGCTCGGTTTCGATCTGGGCAGGACCGAGATCGTGCCCGTCGAGCACCATCTCGCCCATGCCTCCAGCGCCTACCACTGTTCCGGTTTTCAGGAAAAGACCGCCATCCTCGGCATCGACGGCAAGGGCGAGTACGCCACCACCTTCTTCGGCTATGGCGAGAACGGCCGCATCCACAAGATCAAGGAATTCTTCGACCCGGATTCGCTCGGCGGCCTCTATGGCGCCATCACCGAATACCTCGGCTTCGAGATGCTCGACGGCGAATACAAGGTCATGGGCATGGCGCCCTACGGCGATCCGACGCGCTACGACTTTTCGCGCCTGGCGAGATTCGAGAATGGCGAACTGATCGTCAACACCGACTATGCCAACGTGATCGGGCTGCGCCGCTACAAGGAAAACGGCAAGGGCTACTACTTCTCGCCAAAACTGATCGAGTGGCTCGGTCCGCGGCGGGCCGGCGACATGGCCGATGACCCCTACGTTCACTATGCGGCAAGCATGCAGAAGCTGTTCGAGGATATGTCGCTGCAGATGATGGATTACTACCTGGGCGACATCCTGCGTGAGACCGGCAAGCTGGCCTTCGCCGGCGGCGGTGCGCTCAACGTCAAGCTGAACCAGAAGATCATCGCCCGGCCCGAGGTCAAGGAACTCTTCGTCCAGCCTGCCTCGGGCGATTCCGGTACCGCCATCGGCGCGGCTTCCTATGTCTCGGTGCAACGCGGCGTTCCGGTCGAGAAGATGGACCATGTCTATCTGGGTCCGCGCTACAGCAATGAAGAAGTCATCGCTGCCTGCCAGGCGCATCCGGGAAAACCGCGGTGGGAAAAAATCGGCGCTGGCGACACGGCGGTGCCGCAGCGCATCGCAAAAATTCTTGCCGACGGCAACCCGGTCGCCTGGTTCCAGGGCCGCATGGAGTTCGGCCCGCGCGCCCTCGGCGGCCGATCCATCCTCGGCTGCCCGAGCGTGGCCGGCGTTGCCGACCGCATCAATGCGCAAATCAAGTTCCGCGAACGCTGGCGGCCCTTCTGCCCATCCATGCTCGACACGGTCGGACCGCAGATGCTGCAGTCCGGGCATCCGGCGCCCTTCATGACCTTTACCTTCGAAGTGGCGGAGGAATGGAAGGCCCGCGTACCCGAAGTCGTGCACGAAGACGGCACCTCCCGTGCCCAGGTGCTCAGGCGCGAGTACAACCCGCGCTACTACGACCTGATGCTGGAAATGGAAAAGCTCACCGGCAACGGCGTGGTGCTCAACACCTCGCTCAACCGCCGCGGCGAGCCGATGATCTGCTCGCCGGTCGATGCCCTGAACATGTTCTTCGGCTCGGACCTTGAATATCTGGTGATGGAAGACGTGTTGGTGGTCAAGCAGCGGCGCTGAGCCGTAGCAGCCCCATGCCGGTCGACAAGTTATGCATATATCAATCCCGCAGAGTTGCACCAGCGCTGGTTG
>CAIZHL010000546.1 GCA_903932755.1 uncultured beta proteobacterium | reverse complement strand
TTCGAGAGCGGGGAATAACAAGCGCTGCGACAGGCGCCACTCGCGACCATGAAACTCGTCATTCCGGCGAACGCCGGAATCCAGTCGGCCGCCGTTCTGGATCCCGGGTCGAGCCCGGGATGACGGCAATTCGGCGCTGCCCTAACGAACTTTCCGCATCAAGCCCGCAAGTTCGAAGAACAGCGCGTTATCCAGCCCCTGCGAAAAGTCGGCGCTGGCGACACGGCGATAGAAGGGGCTGAGGTCGAGTCCGACGCCCAATCCAAGAATTTCCACGCCGCCTTCGCGCTCGCGCCGCGCCACTACCTGTCGCAAATGGTTGTCGAGGTAGAAGGCGTCGTTGGTCAGGCTGGTCGCGCTGTCCATCGGGCAGCCGTCGGAGATCACCAGCAGGATGCGCCGTTCGGCAGCGCGCATCAGCAGGCGCTCGCAAGCCCAGTCGACGGCCTCGCCGTCGATGCCCTCGCGGAACAGGTCGGACTTCAGCAGCGCGGCGATGCCTGCCCGCGCGCGGCGCCAGTTGCGGGCCGCATCCTTGAACACCAGGTGGCAGACCTCGTTGAGCCGCCCCGGCTGCGGCGGGCGGCCCGCGGCCTGCCATTCCTTCGCCGCGCGGCCGCCGTTCCAGGCGCCGGTGGTGAAGCCCAGCACTTCGCTGTCCACGCCGGCCATGTCCAGCGCGCGCACCAGGATGTCGACCATGGTCGCCAAAGTTTCACCCAAACCCGTCATCGAACCGGAACAGTCGATCAGGATGCCGACCGCGCTGGTGGCGTGCGGGCGCAGGTGATCCTGGCGGAACAGGCGGCGCTCGGCGGGCGAACTGACCAGTTGCGCCAGGCGCCGGCCGTCGATGCGGCCGTCTTCCTCGTCGAAGCGCCAGCCGTCTTTCTCCGGCGTGGTCAGCACCGCGGCGAACACCCGCGCCAGGCGCGAGAAATTGATGCCCTGCCGCGCCACGCGCGCATCGAGTCGCTCGCGGTATTCATTGAGCAATGCCTTGCGCACCAGCCCGACCGCATTCAGCTCGACATCGAAGCGCGTGGTGAACACGCGGTAACCCGATTCGCTGGCCTCAAAGGCCTTGCTCGGGCCCGAAGCGGCTAGGGCGAAGGCCTCGGTGTCCTCGCGGTCGAAATCCAGCAGCAGGGCGAAGCCGCGCTTTGCCGCGTCCTGCGCCGATTCGGTGTCGTTGCCGCTGTCCTCAATCTCGGCCTGCACACGCTCGCCGACGATGCGCGCAATGGCCAGCGCATGTAGCGCATACGCGTCCTGCTCGTGGCGGGTGCGGCGCAGGCCGGCCAGCGGCGTGCCGATCACCGGCGCAATGCCGGCGCGCGTGGTCTCGATCAGGTCTTCTTCCAGCACCGGCAGCGCATTCAGGCGCGACCAGCAGATCTGCGCCACGGTGTAGAGCAGGATGCCGAGGCTGCTGTCGGTCAGGCCCGATTCATGGAAGGCGCGCGACCAGGCTTCGAAGCGCTGGCGCAGGTTGGCTGCCATGCCCGGCATCGCATCCGACACCAGGGTCTCGACGCGCAACTGCTCCAGCAGTTCGAAGATCAGCCGTTCGACCGGATCGGCCGGGCAATGGTGGCGATGCAGCTCGGCATCGCTGTGCAGCAGGCGCAGCGCCATGCCGTCGGCGGCGGCGCGGCAGGCGGCGAAGTCGTCATCCGCCGCACTGGTCTGCAGGTGCGGCGCGTACACCGGCACCACGCGCAAGCCGCGCTGCAGTCTATGCCCCGCGTAATGCAGCTCGCCGTCGCCGGTCATGGCGCGCAGCGTGGCTGCGCAGAGTTCCTCGACCTGTTGCGCCTGCCGGACCGTGACCACACTCCCCCCGGCCCCCTCGCCAAGCGAGGGGGTGACTACGGTTCGCCGCTGCGCGGCTCCGGATGGTGACTGTCGCTCCTTCGGGCGGCCGTGCGGAGCTCTCACTGCGGATGCGCCGAACGCATCCACGATTCGTCCAGTTCGCTGCCGAAACAGCGCTGGTAATACTCGGCGACGATGGGTCGCTCGGCGTCGTCGCACTTGTTGAGGAAGGAAAGCCGAAAGGCCAGCGCGGTGTCACCGAAGATCTCGCAGTTCTCCGCCCAGGTGATCACGGTGCGCGGCGACATCAGCGTCGACAGGTCGCCGACGGCGAAGCCCTTGCGCGTCAGGTCCGCC
>CAIZHL010000545.1 GCA_903932755.1 uncultured beta proteobacterium | reverse complement strand
CTCTTCCTTGTATGCGGTGCGCAGGAACTTCACCACCTTCCAGTGCTGGTCGGTCAGGGTGATGCCGCAGGCGGCAGCAATGACATGCACCGCTTCATCGCAGAAATCGGGCTCCAGCAGGTAGCCGTAGTCGTCGACTTCTTTCTCAACGCCGTTGATCGTGTAGCTCATAGGTTTCTCCTCTGAAATGATCGCCCCTTCCCACGGGGAAGGGGTCGGGGGATGGGTGGTCGTTTAAAGGTTTTATTTGCGCAAGGCTTCAAGCCTTGCGCAAATAGAACTCGTGTACGCCGCGTGCCGACGCGTGCGAAAAAACCAGTTCGGCGGCGCCGGCCTTGGCCCAGGACGTGATGTCGTCGGCCGAGCCGGGACAGTCGCTGACCAGTTGCAGCACTTCGCCGGACTTCATGCCATCGAGCAGTTTCTTGGCCTGCACGATGGGACCGGGGCAGGATACGCCGCGCATGTCGAGCGTGACGTGGGCGATCGGCGTCGCATTGGCGCCGCCGGCGCGCTGGATGGTGTAGGCGGTCTTGCCGTCCGCCTGCTTCTGGCTGGCGAGGACGGCATTGCCGGTGACCTTGGCCCAGGCGAACAGGTCGTCGGCGGTACCGGGGCAATCGGATATCAGGCGCAGGGTCTGGCCCGGCTGCAGATCATCGATCAGTTTCTTGGCACCGAGCAGGGGTGCCGGGCAAGGCAACCCGCTGACATCGAGCGTTACGGTGGCGACTTCGGACATGTATGACTCCTGAGGTGTGGATCTCAGTCGCCGACGGCGACGACCGATTTATGGGGAATGAAAATGCCGCAACCGAACGCCCGGTGCGAACCGAGGCCGGCTTCCTGAACGGCGAGCGAATCGGCCGCGCCAAGGCCGTGCAGCATGAGGCTGAACCCGCGCACCGGACCGGCGGCGGTGCGCAACTGGCGCGCCTTGCCGCTGATCACCTGCGGCTTGAGGCCGCGCCCGGCGAGCAGGCTCCGGCACTGTGCGAGGAACTCGACCTCGTCGTCGGTGCCGATGCTGACCAGGTGCGAATAGACCACGCCGCGCGCCGGAAACAGCGGGCGCAGGGTGCACTTGCCCAGCGTCAGCCAGTTGCCGCCCAGGTCCAGGCGGCGGCCAGCCAAAAAGTCGGCGCTGGCGCTACGGCGAAACGGCAGGCGCAGGGCCAGGCGGCTGCGGCGGCCGACGAAACACTGGCCGTCATTGCCGTGCGCCAGCCCGGACAAGGGCAGGATGCCGGCTTCCGGTTCCTCGTCGAACCACGGCAGGGCGCTGCGCACGGCGAGCGACAGGGCATCGGCGTGGTCGTCGTCGAAGCTGCCGTCTTCGAGCGAAAACACCACGTCGACCATCACGGCCGAAGCTTCGTCGGGCGAATGACTCAATCGGCCTCCCCTGTCGCGGCGGCCCCGCCCGGCTGGGTTGCGGCCCAGGCACAGAGCACCTTGCCCCAGCGCTCCGCGGTGACGGGATCGATGTCGAAAATGGTAAAGCGACTGCCCTCGCGAATACGCGTGCGCAGCAATGGCATGCCGCCGGCCTCGAAGACGAACTGCTGCAGTTCGATCTGCTGGTTGCCGATGGGGACGCGGAATTTGTCGAGCGAAGTGACGGTATCCAATGGATTTCCTTTGGGGGCGAACTATGGCACCAGCGACCGCCATCGGGCCATCACCGCGTGGGAGTGCAAGCATATAACCCTTTCGGGTAGGTG
>CAIZHL010000544.1 GCA_903932755.1 uncultured beta proteobacterium | reverse complement strand
GCTCCTACGGGTGGATCGTGCCATGCAAGGCACGGACTCGCCGCTTCAGGCGCTGGAAGCGGTGTTCATGACCCACATCGAATTTGTCGTTGCGCACCCCGGCGTGCCACGTCTGTTATTTGGCGAGTTGCAGCGGGCCGAGGACACTCCCGCCAAACGCATGGCGCGCACACTGATTGGTGCCTACAGAGAACGCCTGCGCGGGCTCATCGATACGGGAAAAGCACGCGGCGAAGTAGCACCAGATGTCGATACCGCAGCGGCTGTCGTCGCCTTCATCGGCAGCATCCAGGGTCTGGTCATGCAATCGCTGCTGAGCGGCAAGGCTGGACAGATGCGGGCCGACGCGCCAGGCGCTTTCGCCATTTACCGTCGCGGAATCAGGAGTGTCAAATGAATTCCAAACGCATACTCAAATGGTTGGCCATCGCCGCCATCGCTTTTGGCGCCCTCACCGTGTTCAGCGGTGGCCGCGCATTGTTCGGCGGCATGGAGGCGCGCGCCGAACTTGGCAACGTTGTGCCCTTCGTGCTCTGGTTCAATTCCATCGCCGGTTTTGTCTATGTCCTCGCCGGGGTGGCGCTCCTACGGACCAGACGTTGGGCCGCCCCGGTTGCCTTGCTTCTCGCCGTGGCGACGGTTCTCGTCTTCCTCGCCTTTGCGGTGCACGTCGTCGCCGGCGGCGCATTTGAAGCGCGCACCGTCGGTGCCCTGTCGCTGCGCTCCCTTTTCTGGATCGCGGTGGCGCTGGTCGCGATGCGTGCCATGAAGGCGACTGCGGCGGGGAGCAGCCCGCGATGAACTTCTCCTTCAATCGTCGCACCATCCTAATTAGCGCCGCCGTCTTGCTGTTGGCCGTTCTGGTGTTGTTCGTCGCGCGCAGCGGGCCGCTGGCAGCTATGCGCGTCACCGTCGCGCCGGTCGCACGGGCCGATCTGGCGCCGCTGCTATTCGGCATCGGCGTGGTTGAAGCACGGCGCAGCTATCTGGTCGGCCCCACCACAGCCGGGCGCGTGCGCCAGGTCGCCGTGGATGTCGGCGACGTCGTGAAGGCCGGCCAGTTGCTGGCGGAGATGGACCCGGTCGACCTCGATCAGCGCCTTGCCGCAACCAGCGCGGCCGCCAACCGCGCGCAGAATGCTATCGGTACGGCAGCGGCGCAACTTGCCGACAGCGTCGCCCGCCGCGAAGTGGCTGCCGCCAATGCACGCCGCTATGACGATCTGGGGCGCAAGGGTTTCGTCAGTTCCAGCGTGACCGAGGGCAAGACGCAGGAGATGAATTCCGCGACGGCCCAGTTTGCCGCCGCCGAAGCCGCGCTGGCCGGCGCGCGCCAGGACCGCGCGCGCCTCGATGCCGAACGCGCCGGCGCGCAACAGCAGCGCCGCAACCTGCGACTGCTGGCGCCGGCCGACGGCGTGGTGACCGCGCGCGACGCCGAGCCGGGCTCGACCGTGGTCGCCGGCCAGGCCGTCGTGCGCCTGGTCGCAGCCGACAGCCTGTGGCTCAAACTGCGCCTCGATCAGCATCGCTCAGCCGGCCTGCAAGAGGGGCTACCCGCTGAAATCGTGTTGCGTTCACGTCCCGGCCAGGTGCTTCCCGGCAAGGTCGCACGCATTGAAATGCTCGGCGACAGCGTGACCGAAGAGCGCATCGCCCAGGTGGCCTTCGACACGCCGCCGAAGGACGTGTCCATCGGCGAAATGAGCGAGATCACCTTGCACCCGCCAGGCGTCAAACAGGCGCTGGCGGTGCCCGGCGCAGCATTGCGCCTGCACGGCGGCAAGACCGGCGTCTGGCTGCTGGCCGCCGGCAAGCCGGATTTTGTCCCGGTCAAGACGGGCACCAGCGGCGCCGACGGCATGGTGCAGATCCTCGACGGCCTCAAGGAAGGCGATGTGGTGATCGTGTACAGCGAGAGCGAACTCGCCGCGGACAGACGCATCAAGGTGGTTTCCACCCTCACGGGTTCGTGAGCCCGTCATGATCACATCATGATCAGTCTGGCCGGCCGCGACATCCTGCACTCCTGGGGCAAGTTCGTCCTCACCGGGATCGGGCTGGGCCTGCTGATCGGCGCCACGCTGACCATGGCCGGTGTCTATCGCGGCATGGTCGATGATGCGCGGGTACTGCTGACCAACAGCGGCGCTGACATCTGGGTGGTGCAGAAGGACACCCAGGGACCGTATGCCGAGGCGTCCAGCATCCGCGACGATGTGTATCGCGGCCTGCTCGGCATGCCCGGCGTGGCGCAGGCGGCGAACGTCACTTACCTGACCATGCAGGTGCGCCATGGCGCCCGCGAGAGTCGCACTATGGTGGTCGGCTTCGAACCGGGGCAACCGGGCGAACCGGGCTATCTGGTGGCAGGACGACGCCTGCTGCGCGGCCACTTCGAGGCCATCGCCGACGTCAAGACCGGCTTCAAGATCGGCGAGCGCATCCGCATCCGCCGCCACGATTACGAAGTGGTCGGCTTGACGCGGCGAATGGTGTCATCCGGCGGCGACCCGATGGTATTCATTCCGCTCAAGGACGCGCAGGAAGCGCAGTTCCTCAAGGACAACGATGCGATCATCGCCGACCGCGCGCGCACGGCGGCCAACCCCGCCTTAAACCGCCCCGGCGTGCCCGGCCTGCTTGAGGCGGTGACGGCGTCGCAGACCATCAATCACAGCGTCAATGCGGTGCTGGTAAAAGTCGGCGCTGGCGACACGGCGGCAAACGTAGCGCAGGAGATCCGCCGCTGGAAACATGTGCAGGCCTTCACCCGCGAGCAGATGGAAGAAATCCTGATCGAAAAGCTGGTCGCTACATCGGCCAAGCAGATCGGCATGTTCCTCGCCAT
>CAIZHL010000543.1 GCA_903932755.1 uncultured beta proteobacterium | reverse complement strand
CTTTCGGTTCAATTCCATCACCGTAGCAGGGGTCGTTGGCGGGTATTCGACCGGCTACCTTGTCGCCCGCTATCCCTTGGAGATTGGCGCTGTTGGCGTCCAGAGTGAGGTTGCCTCCAGCGGCAAACTGATCGCGTAGGCAGCCGACCATGCGATCCAGCATGGCGTTGACGTCGGTTCGGAAATAGCTCGACCCGCGCAGGGTGCGAAACAGCAGTTCGCTGGTGACCGTGACGCCAGTATCGTTGGCGACGATCGCGCAGGGCGAGGGGTCGTTGGGCGGACAATTACCTACCCAGAGGGCGCCGTCGCTGCGCCGATTGACGACGCTGTTCGCCGACAGGGCCTTGTTCGTGACGGAAGTGTTTTCGCTGGCACCATTGGCGCCAGCGAGGTAGTTGGTGACGCCGCCGAGGTTGGCGGCCACCGCTGGATCGAGATAATTGCTGACCACGTAGTTGCCGCCGCACTCAGCCACGTTATCCGTTACTGATGCGCTGCGATCCTGGCCCGCCAGCGAGGGCCCGGGCGAGAAAATGACCGCAATGGGACGATCGTGGGCCGACGTGATGGCGCTGACCATTGCGGTTGTACTGTTGGCGACGACAATATCCAGTTGGCTCAGGGTATCCCAGTTCATCGCGCGGGTCGGATCGGGTTGGTTGCGCTGGTGGCTGCCGGATACCGCGTACCAGAGGCATTCGCCATGGGCGTCCTGCAGCGGCCCTGTGCCCAGGGTACGCCAGGGGAAGCGACCGATGACTGTGGTATTGATCCCGTTGCCCAAAAAGTTGTAGGCTTCGCAGCCCTCTTTTCCGTAGCAACTGGTATCGGTTAGTTGATTGTTATTCCGCATGCTGCCGAGGTCCGGCAGCGGCAGATAGCCATAAACGACAGTCTGCGGAGGGTTTTTTGCCTGTTGCGTTTCGCGATACCTCACGGCGTATCCGATCAGGGCTTCGCGTGCCTGCGCCAGCGCTTCCGCGGTCAGTTGCTGGCGGCGCGCCTGGATCATTTCGGGGGATAGATTGCTGAGGTAGAAGTACAGGCCGCCAACCACCAGCAGGGCCACCAGCCCGATCAGCACGACCCCGCGCTGGTTTCGTCCCAGCGACCGTTGTCGCTGCTTCATCATGAGCCTTTAGCGTTTGACGGCCGGTGTTGAGGGCGTCACCACACCACCGCCACCCAGCCGGGTATTGCGTTCGCCGGTGGCCCTGTTGATGGTTTCGCCCACCTTGAGCTGCGCCGGAGTTTCTTCGCCGGGAGCAAGCAGCGCGCTGCCTGGTGTCCTGGGCGAGACGACCGCATTGACGCCGGTGCGCGACGACTCGCCCTCGCTTTGTGCCTTCTGGTTGATCCAAACCGTCGTCTTGCCGCCGGATCGATAGACGACGCCGTCGAGACTCATGTTGCTGCCCTGCAGGGTGGCGGTTTCCTGGATATTGAATGCGCGCTGGCGCTCCAGTGCCGCGCGCCTTTCGGGCGTAAAGAAAAGTCGGCCGAGTTCTGAGACATCGGCGGCGCAGGCCGGCGCAAGCAGGGTCAGGCCGAGCAGGCCCGGCATCAGGCGAATTGTCAGCCTCATTTGCCTTCCCTCACGGTGATCCATTCGAGTGTGCATTCGGCTTTGAGCTGGGCCTTGCTGCCGCGATCGGCGGAACTGGGCCCGAGGCGCTCGAGTGCGCAGGAGCGGACCAGCACCAGCGCTTCGACGGTGTTGCTGGCCAAGCCGGCACGAAGGTCCGCAAGAAACGCCAATAGCTCACCTTCATGCAGCAAATGGATTTGCAGCCGCATCTGGCTCGACATGATTTCGAAGCCGCCCGCCAGCGCGCCTCCGGGCAGAATGCTTGCATCCACGCGCCTTTGGGGGGCGAATTCGTAATCAAGCTTGAAAATGCGGCGTTCAGCCTTGATCCTGGCGATGGCCTCAACCCAGTTAAGGCGTTGTTCCGGGCCGATATAGCCGCGGGCTTTGAGTTCCCGGAAGCGGTTCAGCTTTTCGGTCAATTCCTGCTGCTCGTCGCGGGCCCGTGCCAGTTTGGCCTGAATATCCTTGCGTGCGGCGGTGGAGTCCTTCAGCGTTTTGGCGCTGCTCTTTTGCATTTGCTCGGTAGTCCAGACCGCGGCACCGCCAGCCAGACTCATGATGATCAGGAGGGCAATCGCCCATTGCAGGCGTTTGAGGTCCTTGGTGTCCAGTGTCATGAGTTTCTCATTTCATCGCTCACATCGATCGCGAAATGCGCAAGGCGAACTTCGGAGCATCGACAAGTTGCGCCTCGCTTTTCTCGCCGGCGCTCTTGAGCGGCTTGTCCGATTCGATGTCGAAGGGCCGGCTGAGTATCCGGACATCCGTCTGGGGGTCGCGCAATCGGGCGGCGAAGCTCTCGATCAGGTTTATCTGGGCACGCTGGTCGCTGATCATGCCCAAAGGCAGCCGCGCGCTGATCTCGATCACTGACCAGACGCCCGCGGGCGGGGATGCGGCCGCGGCGGGCGCGGCGGGCGCGGTCGCGCCCTTGGCATCCGCCGCAACTTTCCCGCCGGTATCGAGGCTATTGGCAATTTTCCAGTTGATGTTGACCAGTTCTACTCTGGGGTAGTCATTCAGGGCGAGGCTGAGATGAGTCAGCAGCGGCTCCATTGCCGGAGTGCGCTTTTGCAGCGTATCGATACGCCCTATCAGCGCGCGCAGATTATCGGGGCTGATGCCGACCTTGGGCAAGGAATCAATAAGGGCGTTGTAGTGCTGGGTGTCGGAATTCGTGATGCTTCTGGTGGCACTGATCGAGTCGTTAAGTTCAAACAAATTGAGGGCGGTCTTCCCGGCGTACAGCAGGCAACCTGCAAGTATCAGCCAGGCTGTGCTGGTCAGCGCAAAACGGATGCGCCAGAGCTTGTGGAAGCGCGTGTCGGCGGCGGGAGCGAACTGCTGGGAGGGCGTCCTGGTCGCCAGGCCGTGGATGAAAACGTCGTCGGCATTGCTGTCGACGGGGATATCCTTGAGTCCCTGTTTGCGGGCAGCGGTGGCGATGTCGAAGAATTCGAACACGATTTCGCTGCTGCTGCGGCAAAACTCCTCGAGTACCTGTGTCTGCGTGGCGTGCGCCATGACCACTGTGCGCAGGGGGGTTCCGCGCGGAATCTGGCGCTGGGCGAGAAGATACTGGTATATCTTGGCGGAGTCGCTGGCGCTGGTGCGCGCGACTTCTTCCAGGTTATTGGTCGCAAGGGGCGACAAGCGCGAGAAGTGCAGCTTGCCCTGGTCGAAGAAGCTTTGCCGCACGCCGCCGCGACTGAGGGTGACGAGCAGGACCGGTCCGCCCTCACCCAGCAGCTGGCTGAAACACCCGGCTAGTACCAGGGGAACTGAATAGACCCCGGCAAGGTTGGCTTCGGCCGCGCGCAAGGTATCCAGCCATGGCGCGAAGGTTTCGATCCGGGTGAGCGCGGCGAACAATATTTTTTCGTCGCGCCTGCCGGTCGGCGCACGGCCCAGCGATATGGCTGCCGACAAAGGGGTATTGTAGTAATACTGCCCGAGGCGTCGCTGTAACAGGGCGTTGCGGTCTCCGCCCTGGACATAGGGCAGATCTTCGAGCTGGAAGCCTTCCTCGGCGATGTCGGCCAGCAGGTAAAAAATGCTGGTGCGATGCTTCTTCAGATAGGCGGCGAGCGCCTCGAGGCCGACCGGCTCCGGGCTGAATTCACCCTCGACCTTGATGTGGCCGGCGTTCCAGTAGTGTGCCGTGAGCAGCGGGCCATCGAGAAGGAGAATGCGTTTGGCGGCCATCAGGTTTTCATCTTGGTAATGATGTCGTAGATCGGGCCCATCACCGCCATCATGATCCAGCCGAGGATCACGCCGATGGTCACGGTCATGACCGGTTCTATCATGGCCTGCACCCGCTCGATGGATTCGCGAACGTCGCGGTTGTAAAAGTAGCTGACATTGGTCAACGCCGTATCCAGTTGCCCGGTATTCTCGCCCACGCGCAGCATGCGCAGAACCAGCGGCGGGAACATGCCGGCATTCTGGAAGGCGAGTGTAACGTTCTCACCTTCCGCGATCAGGGCACCGACCTTTTCCAGACCTTCCTTGATGACCAGATTGCCGACCACGTTTTCGGTTGCCTTGATCGAGTCCAGTATGGTGATGCCTGAAGAATACATCATGGCAAATACCGATGCGAAGCGCGACAGGATGATTTTGCGGAAGATCTCGCCAACATAGGGCAGGCGCAGCTTCAGGTCGTCGAAGCGGTAGCGCGCCGCCTGATTGGTGCTGACCAGAAACGCGGCACCCGCGGCGAGGATCAGCGGCAGGCCGATCACCACATACCAGTAGCCGACGAAAAACTCGGAAGTGGCAATCAATATCTTGGTCTGCATCGGCAGTTCCTGCCCCATGTTGCGGATGAAGCCGGCCATCTTCGGCACGAGATAGATCATCATGAACAGGGTGATGGCGACTACGACCGTACCAAGAAAGGCCGGGTACATGACAAGCTTTTTGGTGTGTGCCGCGAGTTCGTCCTGCCACTTCAGTGATTCGAGCAGGTTATTCAGAACTTGCGGCAGGGCACCGGTTTCTTCGCCGGCGCGGATCAGGCTGACCATGACCCCGTCGAAGGTTTGCGGATGCTCGGCAAGCGCCTGCGAAAGCGTCTTGCCGCCTTCGATGTTCTCGATCATGCCGGCGATGATTTCACGAAAACGCGGGTTTTCGAGGCTGTCGCGCAGGTCCGTAAGGCTTTCGATCAGCGATACTCCGGCGCGCGAAAGCTGCTCAAGGTGGAAACAGAAATTGATCAGTTCGGGGCGGCTGACCTTGCCACGATTCATCAGGCTGCCCTGCTTTACCGGATCGCCATTGATGAAATCGAGATCCATGCGCTTCAGGCGCATTTCCAGATCGATCAGGTTGATGGCGTCGAGGCGGCCCATCACCGTTCGGCCGGCTGGGTTCATCGCCTTGTAGGCATAGAGGGCCATGGTCGAGTATTTTGTGAAGTTGCTTGTGTAGGCGCGCGTACCGCGGACGGCTTACATCCGCTCGGTCAGGTCGATGACGCGACCGACTTCTTCGATCGAGGTGGAGCCGTCGAGGACGCGCCGCAAGCCATCGTCCGCCAGTGGGCGGAAGCCCTTTTCGTGCGCGAGCCGGCGAATGTCGCGCTGCGTGGCGCGGCGGGCGATGAGGTCGTCCAGATCGTGATCGAGGCGCAGCATTTCCATGATTGCAATGCGGCCGCGATAGCCCTGGTATTCACAGTGGTCGCAGCCTGCCGACCGGTAAAGAATGGGCGCCGGCTGGCCAGTGGCAATTCCCATCAGTTTGCATTCGTGCGCCTCGGCGGGGTAGGGCTTGCGGCAATGGGTGCAAAGGCGCCGCAAAAGGCGCTGGGCGATGATGCCGATGATGTTGCCGGCCATGATGTCGGGCAGGACGCCGATGTCGAGCAGGCGCGGAATGGTGCCGATGGCCGAGTTGGTGTGCAGCGTCGAATACACCTGGTGGCCGGTCATCGCGGCGCGGAAAGCCATTTCGGCGGTATCGGCATCGCG
>CAIZHL010000542.1 GCA_903932755.1 uncultured beta proteobacterium | reverse complement strand
CCCGGCACGCGATACAGGTCATTGCGATCGAGGCCGAATTGCTGCAAGAGGAAATCGGTCATCAATTCCGAACAGTTGTCGGCGACTTCGAGGCGCACGGCATCGCCGAAGTGGCGCTGCGGCAATTCGCCCTGCAGCGCGATGCGCAGGTTCTTGACTTCCTCGTCGTCGACGAAGAGGTCTGAATTGCGCGTGACTCGGAACTGGTAGCAGCCGAGCACGTTCATGCCGGTGAATAGTTCGCCGACGTAGGCGTGGAGTATCGACGACAGAAAGACGAAGCCGTAGTCGACGCCACTGAGTTCGCGCGGCAGCCGGATCACGCGCGGCAGGGCGCGCGGTGCCTGGACGATGGCGGCACCCGAATTGCGACCGAAGGCATCGGTGCCTTCCAGTTCGACGGCGAAATTGAGGCTCTTGTTGAGCACGCGCGGGAAGGGGTGCGACGGGTCGAGTCCGATCGGGGTCAATACCGGCATCACTTCATTGATGAAGTAGTCGCGGATCCATGCCCGCTGCTCGGCGTTCCACAGGCTGCGGCGAAAAAAGGCGATGCCCTGCTTTTCCAGGGCGGGCAGGATCACGTCGTTGAGCAGCGCGTACTGTTCGCCGATAAGTTCGTGGGCCTGGACGGTGACGCGGCGATACACCTCCTGCGGCGTGATGCCGTCGGTGCCGGCCGCATGGCTGCCCAGTTTGAGTTGTTCCTTGAGGCCTGCGACGCGGATCTCGAAGAACTCGTCGAGGTTGGAGGAGACGATGCAGAGGAAGCGCAGACGCTCCAGCAGTGGCACCCGGTTGTCGGCCGCCTGGGCCAGGACGCGCCGGTTGAAGGCGAGCAGGGACAACTCACGGTTGAGGAAGTGGTCGGCGGGAAACTGGCGCGAGGGCGACATGGCGGCTTTCAGGGGCGTGGATGGGCATGATTATGTGTCAATTCTGTTGCTCTCGTGTGACACGGAGGAGAGCCTGATCGCGCGGTAGAATCTTCGAATGGGTTACGAACTGATCGCCGCGGTGGATCTCGGCTCCAACAGCTTCCGTCTGCAAGTCGGGCGCATCGTCGCCAACCAGATTTATCCTCTGGACGGGCTTAAGGAGTCGGTGCGGCTCGCCGCAGGCCTGACCGCCGAAAAGAAGCTTGATGCTGCGGCGCAGCAGCGCGGCGTGGAGGCACTTTCGCGCTTTGGCGAGCGTTTGCGCGGCTTCGATAAAGAGGCGGTGCGCGCGGTTGCGACCAATACGCTGCGCGTGGCGAAGAATGCCGAAGCTTTCCTCGAAAGGGCGGAGGCCGCATTGGGCTTCCCCATCGAGGTTATCGCCGGCCGCGAGGAAGCGCGCCTGATCTATCTGGGGGTGGCGCATACCCTGGCCAATCCGCAAACTCGCCAGCTGGTGGTCGACATCGGCGGCGGTTCCACCGAATTCATCATCGGCCAGAACATCGATCCGATCCGGCTGGAATCGCTCTATATGGGCTGCGTCAGTTTCAGTTTGCGGTTTTTCCCCGAGGGCCGCGTCGACAAGCGCTCTTTCAAGGAGGCCGAACTGGCGGCGCGGCGCGAACTGCAGACCATCGTGCATGTCTATCGCGAAACGGGTTGGGACGAAGCCATCGGTTCGTCGGGCACCGCCAAGGCCATCGTCGATTTGCTGGAACTGAACGGTTTTTCCGCTCACGGCGTGACGCGGGACGGCCTGGAAAAACTGCGCAATGAACTGATCCATGCCGGCGAAGCCGCGCGCATGAAACTGCAGGGTTTGCGCGCGGACCGGATACCGGTCTTGCCCGGCGGCCTGGCGATCATGTCCGCCATCTTCAAGGAGTTCGGGCTCGAGCGCATGGAGTTTTCGGAAGGCGCCCTGCGCCTGGGCGTGCTCTACGACCAACTCGGGCGCTATCATCACGAAGACCTGCGCGAAGCGACGGTAACACGCTTCATGCAGCGCTACGAGGTCGACCAGCGACAGGCGTCGCGCGTCGCCCGGACGGCGCTGGCCCTGCTCAACCAGATGGTGCCGACCAGTCGCGCGGCGGGGCATCCGGATGCGCAATTCCTGGTCTGGGCCGCATTTCTGCATGAGGTCGGCATATCCGTGGCGCATTCGAGCTATCACAAGCACAGCGCCTACATTCTGGCCAATGCCGACATGCCGGGATTTTCCAGGCGCGACCAGGCACGCCTGTCGCGTCTGGTGCTGGCGCATCGCGGCAAACTGGAACGCGCCCAGCCCTTGCGCGGGGAAGCTCCGGAATGGACGCTGATATTCTGCCTGCGCACGGCAGCCCTGCTGCATCGGTCGCGCGACGATCAGGCCTTGCCGCCACTTTCGTCCGGCTTTACCCGCAACGGCTTTCATCTCAGCCTGGGTGCAGATGGTTTGGACGTCCTGCCGCTGACCGCGGCTGCGCTGGAGGATGAGGCGCAGCAGTGGGCCGGCATCGGCGGCGATCTGCGGATCGATCGACAGGCGTGATCGGCCGGACGATGCAGCGTGGTTATAATCGCGGCCTTCCCACCCTTCGAGCGCATGCCCCCGCGTGATGTCAGCCGCTCAGATTGAAGTGATCGTTCGCGACGGCGGACAGCAAGTGCGGCTCGCAGGGCGCTGGACGCTGGCGACGACGTCACTGCGTGCCACCGAATTGGCCGACGTGCTCGGCAGGGCGGCGGCTGCCGACAGCCGCTGGGATTGCCTGAACCTCGAAGCGATCGACAGTGCCGGCGCCATGCTCTTGTGGCGTGCCTGGGGACGCGCTTTGCCGCTGCAACTGGAGATCAAGCCGGAACATTGGCGGGTGTTCGAGCGCATCCAGATTGCGGATCATGAGCCGCGGGCGACGGTCGCACCGGTATCGCCGCTGGCCGGCGTGGTCGCGGTCGGCAGCGGGGCGATCGGCATCGGGCGCCATTTGGCGGACTTCGTCGCGCTGATCGGCCAGTTCGGCCTGAATCTGATTCATGTCATGCGCTATCCGGCCGATCTGCCGAAACGCGAAATTTCCGCAAATCTCTACAAGAGCGGCGTGCGTGCGATGCCGGTCACCGCCCTGGTCGGCTTCCTCATCGGGGTCGTGCTGTCCTACCTGTCCGCCTTGCAGCTCAAGCAGTTCGGCGCGGACATTTTCATCGTCAACATCATCGGCCTCGGCATCGTGCGCGAACTCGGTCCGGTGCTGGTTGCCATCCTGGTGGCCGGCCGCTCTGGGTCGGCGATGACCGCGCAACTTGGCGTGATGCGCGTCACCGAGGAGATCGATGCGCTGTCGACCATGGGCGTGCCGCGCGGACTGCGCCTGATCTTTCCCAAGGTGGTGGCGCTGACCATCGCCATGCCGCTGCTGACGCTCTGGGCCACGGCGATAGCGCTGGTCGGCGGCATGGTCTCGGCGCAGATGCAGCTCGACATCTCCTACGGCTTCTTCTTCCAGACCCTGCCGCGCGTGGTACCCGCCGCCAACCTCTGGATCGGCCTGGCCAAGGGTGCGGTATTCGGCATGTTCGTCGCCCTGGTGGCCTGCCATTTCGGCCTCAGGGTGCGCCCCAATACGGAGAGCCTGTCGAGCAATACGACGGCGGCGGTGGTCTCGGCAATTACCGTGGTCATCATCCTCGATTCATTGTTTGCCATCGCGACGCGCGGCATCGGCCTTCCCGGATAAGCGCACAGACCATGACGGCCCCGGTGATCCGCATTCGCGATCTTTCCACCCGCTTCGGCGAGGTGTGGATCCACAAGGGGCTCAACCTCGACGTCCAGCGCGGCGAACTGGTGTCCCTGGTCGGTGGTTCCGGCAGCGGCAAGACCACGCTGCTGCGCATGGTGATCGGCCTGCTCCTGCCCGATGCCGGCAGCATCGAACTCTTCGGCGAGCCTCTGTTCGGCGGCGGCGTGGCGCGCGAGCGCTCGCTGCGGCAGCGCTTCGGCGTGCTGTTCCAGCAAGGTGCGCTGTTTTCGGCATTCAACGTTTATGACAACATCGCCTTTCCGCTGCGGGAACTCAAGCGCTACGACGAGGATGCGATCCACGACCTGGTCATGCTCAAGCTGTCGATGGTCGAACTGCTGCCGCGTCATGGAAAGCTGATGCCGGCCGAACTTTCCGGCGGCATGATCAAGCGCGTCGCCCTGGCGCGCGCGCTGGCGCTGGAGCCGGAACTGCTTTTGCTCGACGAGCCGACGGCCGGCCTCGACCCGGACCGCTCGGACAGTTTCGTGCGCTTGATCCGCACGCTGGGCGAGGAACTCGGGCTCACCGTGATGCTCGTCACCCATGACCTCGACACCCTGGCGGCGCTTTCAACCCGCGTCGCGGTGCTTGCCGAACAGCGCATTCTCGCCTACGGTTCGACCGAGGAAATAATGCACTTCGACCATCCTTTCATTCGCAACTTTTTCCTTTCCGAGCGCAGCGTGCGTGCCCTGCAGAATTCCGGGCACGCGCCTGCGCCGCGCTGAGAGTCCAAAACCATGGAAAACCGATCACACGCGCTGGCGGCAGGCATTTTCACCATCCTGCTCGCCTTATGCTCCGCACTGGCCATCTGGTGGCTGGGGCAGAGCGACGAGTCGACCACGACCTACGTTCTCGAAACGCGGCGCAACGTGACCGGCCTCAACGTCCAGGCGCAGGTTCGCTACCGCGGCATCAGGGCCGGCAAGGTGGAAGCCATCGAACCTGACGAGGCGGACCCGCGGGTAATCCTGGTGCGCATCAACATGAACAGCCGCTTCAAGCTGACCAAGGGCAGCAGCGCCCAACTCGGCTACCAGGGCGTGACGGGCCTCGCCTACGTGCAGATCGAGGACGACGGATCCTCGGCGGAGCTGCTGGCCGGCAAGGATGGCGAACCGGCGCGCATAGCACTGCGGCCCACCCTGTTCGATACGCTGGGCGAGAAGGCCGGCGACATCGTTACCCAGATCAGCGCGGTGTCCGTGAGATTGGCCAAGTTGCTGGACGAAAAGAACGTGCAGAATCTTTCGCGCACGCTGGACAATGTGGCGACCGCGTCCGACGGTCTGCGCGAAATGCCGGTCGTTCTGGCCGCGATGCGTGAGGCGCTTTCCGCCGACAACCTGCGCCGCCTGCAGCAGATCCTGGTACAGGTCGAAAAGACGGCCGGGGAGGCCGCGCCGCTGACCCGCGAGATGCGTGATCTGGTGAAGTCGATGGACAGCATGGCGCGCCGCGTCGACCAGCTGGCCGGCAGCGTCGGCGATGAACTGGCGAGCACGACGCTACCGCGCGCGAATGAGCTGATGCGCGAGTTGTCGGCCAATTCGCGACAGCTGGCACGCCTGCTGGACGGCCTCGAAAGCAATCCGCAGATGCTGATTTTCGGACGCGGTGCGGGCACGCCGGGTCCCGGCGAAGCCGGGTTTTCCGCCCCGGCAAGACAGGGAGAAGTCAAATGAAGCGGCTGTTCACGATTCTTGCGGTCTCTCTGCTTGCCGCCTGTGGCGGCAACGTGCGTACGGCCGAGGTGGTCAGCTATGACCTGGGCAAGCCCGGCGGCAACTGGTCCGGATCGCGCATTCCGATCGCGAGCGTCGATGTCCGGGCCGCCTCCTGGCTTTCCGGCAATGCAATGCACTACAGGATCGCCTACGCCGAGCCGCAGCGGCGGCAAACCTATATTGAAAGTCGCTGGGCGGTGCCGCCCGCCGAGTTGCTGGAAAGCTTCCTCAAGCGCCGGATTGTTTTTGGCCAGGCCGATTTCACTGGCATGGGCTGTCGCTTGCAACTGGTGCTGGACGAGTTCGAGCAGCGTTTCGATGACCCGCAAAAGAGCGGCGCCGTGGTCGAAGCGAGGGCCGTGCTGTCGACCGTGCGCGGCGACGCGATGCTGTCGAAAAAGACATTCATGATTTACAGGCCGGCGCCGGCAGCCGATGCACGCGGCGGTGCCGCCGCGGCACGGGATGCGGCGCAGGGTCTGGCGGACGAACTTGGCAGCTGGCTGGGCGAGCTATCCCGCGAGCGGCCGGCCGTCGTCGAGCAATGTCGTACCACTTAGAGAGGCGATTTCCATGAGCAATCCCTATGCCGCCGGACTGGACAAGAATCCGGCCAATTACGTCCCCCTGACGCCGCTCAGCTTCATCGAGCGTTCGGCTTACATTTATCCGCAGCGGGTGGCGTCGATCCACGGCGCCCGCCGCTACACCTGGCTGCAGGAATACGAGCGCAGCCGGCGCCTGGCCTCGGCCCTGGCGGCACGGGGAATCGGCGTCGGCGACACGGTGGCGGCGATGCTCAACAACACGCCCGAGATGTTCGAGTGCCACTTCGGCGTGCCGATGTGCGGCGCCGTGCTGAATACGCTGAACACCCGGCTCGATGCCGAGACGATCGCCTTCATGCTCAACCATGGCGAGGCCAAGGTGCTGATTACCGACCGCGAGTATTCGCCGATGGTGAAAAAAGCGCTGGCGGAACTGGGTCGCGAGATCCTCGTCGTCGATGTCGATGATCCTGAATACAGCGGCCCCGGCGAGCGCCTCGGCACGATCGATTTCGAGACCTTCATCGCCGGCGGCAATCCCGATTACGCCTGGAAAAATCCGGCCGACGAATGGGACGCGATATCGCTCAACTACACCTCGGGCACCACCGGCAATCCCAAAGGCGTGGTCTATCACCACCGCGGCGCCTATCTCAACGCGCTGTCCAACATCGTTTCCTGGGGCATGCCGCCGCAGGCGGTTTATCTTTGGACGCTGCCGATGTTCCATTGCAACGGCTGGTGCTTCCCGTGGACGGTGGCGGCCAATTCCGGCACCAATGTCTGCCTGCGCCGCGTCGATCCGAAGCTGATCCTCGACGCCATCCGCGAGCACAAGGTCAGCCATTACTGCGGCGCGCCGATCGTGCATTCGATGCTGATCAGTTCCCCCGCCGAGTGGCGCGCCGGGATCAACCACAAGGTTTCGGCGCTGGTCGCCGCGGCACCCCCGCCCGCGGCCGTGATCGAAGGCATGGGCAAGATCGGCTTCAACATTACCCACGTCTATGGCCTGACGGAGACCTACGGTCCCGCCGCGGTCTGCGCCAAGCACGACGAGTGGCTGGACCTGCCGCTCGACGAGCAGGTGCGCATGAACGGCCGCCAGGGCGTGCGCTATCACTGTCAGGAGGGGATCACGGTGATGGATCCGGTCTCGATGCAGCCGGTGCCCTGGGACGACCAGACCATGGGCGAGATCATGTT
>CAIZHL010000541.1 GCA_903932755.1 uncultured beta proteobacterium | reverse complement strand
GTTGGAGCGGGTGGCTCGGGTGCCGGTTCCATGGTAACCGTGAACCACCTGTCTGCCGCCCGGATTCCAAACGGAGCATCGGTCGAACGTGAAGTGCCGATGCCCCTGGGAGAGGGCGAGTATGTCTATCTGGAGTTGAATGCGACGGACTTCGGTACGGCGCAGCGGCTGGCGGCAGCAATCAATCGAGTGCTGCCGGGTACCGCCACGGCGGCGGACGGTCGCCAGATACGGGTGCGTGCACCGACCAATCCGGACGAGCGTGTAAGCTTCATCGGCCAGGTCGAGAGCATCGATGTGACCCCGGCCCGAATGGCGGCAAAGGTGATCGTCAATAGTCGCACCGGTTCGGTGGTGATGAATCAGGACGTCCTGCTGGACAACTGCGCGGTAGCGCATGGCACTCTTACTGTTTCGGTCACCACCGACAATTCGGTGAGCCAGCCTTCCGCATTGTCCGGCGGACAGACCGCGGGCGTGGCCAATGCACAGGTCGAGATCAAGCAGGATGGCAGCTCGCTGATCAACGTCAAGGCCGGCGCCAATCTCGCCGAAATCGTCAAGGCATTGAATAGCCTGGGTGCCGGTCCGCAGGAACTGACCGCCATTTTGCAGGCGATGAAAGCGGCGGGTGCCTTGCGCGCCGAGTTGGAAATCATTTGATTGTCGTGGCGAGGGGAATTTTTGCCACGCTGCTTTGACGACTGATTTTCCTCCAGCCATGAGATTCTGAGCTTCGCCATGACCACCGGAAACAACCCGGCCCCGCTTTCAGCGACTGCCAATATTTTTGATGCCAACAGCCTCACCGCGCTCAAGCGCCAGGCTGGCAAGGGTGATCCCGCCGCAAACAGGCAAGTTGCCAAACAATTCGAGGCATTCTTTTTGCAGATGGTCATGAAGTCGATGCGTGATGCCACTCCGCGCGAAGGAGTCTTCGATAGCGATCAGACGCGCATGTATGAGTCATTGCTCGACCAGCAACTTGCTCAGGTACTCGGCGGCAGCGGCCGGGGTACGGGCCTTGCTGCAATGATCGAAGCGCAGCTGGCGCGGCAGAATCATGAACCCCGGCCTTTGGATGGCCCCTTGCCCCTGCAGCCGGCAGCGCCCGCACTCCGCTTGCCGCAGGAGCAAGCACTGCCCCTGCGGCGCGAGGCCGCCAAGGCTTTTCCCCTGCAGAATCTTCCGGCCGCCCCTGCCGTTGCCGCACCGCCGCCGTCGACTTCAGTGCCCGTCAGCACCACCGCCGCGCAACGTGCCTTCGTCAATCGTATGCTGCCGGCAGCCGTCGCCGCCGAACAGGTCACGGGCATACCGGCGCACTTCATGGTGGCTCAGGCGGCGCTGGAAACCGGCTGGGGCAAGTCCGAGGCACGGCGTGCCGATGGCAGCCCGAGCTTCAACACCTTCGGCATCAAGGCTGGCGCCAACTGGCGCGGCGCGACGGTGGAGGCGGCAACCACGGAAGTGATTGCCGGCCTGGCACAGAACCGCATCGAACGTTTCCGTGCCTACGGTTCTTACGAGGAAGCGTTTGGCGACTACGCCAATTTGCTGGCCGGCAACCCCCGCTATGCAGCGATCATCGGGGCGCAGGAGCCGGGCCGCTTCGCCCGCGGCTTGCAGGCCGCCGGCTATGCCACCGATCCGCACTATGCGGCCAAGCTGGAAAGCATCATCGGGGGCGCGGCTCTGAAGCAGGCGCTTGCCGGCGGACCGGCATAATTTGCCAGAGCCTCATTGAGAGGCGCGACCAATCCGAAAACTCGGCACTGGTGATACGGCGGATTCAATCAGGATGTGGCTGCGCGGGGCATGACTGCGCGAGCCTCACTGCGGGGCCCCGCAGCAAGCTCACAAACTAGGCCTTCGGAGTATTGCCAGTGCTGCCGTTGGCGGCGTTTTGATTCGTGCCGTAGACCTGCATCAACCGCAGCACCTGCAGCATCAGCTCGACATTCTGGCTTTCTGAAGGGGCGGCTGATATGGAAGCCGTTGCATTCAACTTCCCGAAGTTGGCTGCTTCCCTGATGCTGATTCTGCCGTCACCGTCGCTGTCAGCGGTGTTGAAGTTATTCGAGATGTGCGATGCCAAACCGGTCAGTTCATCCTGAGAGAAGCTCTTGCCGGACTGTTCGCCATACATGCGCAGACGCATGTAATGCTGATCCAGTTGTTCGGCAAGTCGATTTATCGAGCCAGAAAATTCTTCCTTCGTTACGGATCCGTCGCTATTGGCATCAAGCTTTGTAAAGAGCTGGTCAGCTTTGGCGCTTGCCTTCGCAGCGATCCTGTCAAAGGCGGACTGCAGGTCGGCGCTTTCAATGACACCTTTTCCTGCAGCATCAAGCTGCGAAAACAACTGGTCTGCCTTCTGCGTTGCCGGGTCAGGGCGGTTGGCGGCCTGGACCGCCTGGAATACCGATGCTGCAATGCCAATAATTGCACCAATGCCAATCATGTCTGTCTCCTTGTTTGTAGCTGTGCAGCCTCATACAGGCTGCGGTGTACTTCAAAGCAAGACCCAAGCCAGAAGTTTGAAGCTGGCGGTATGAGGTGCGCGGGTTGTTTGTTCTTGCACCCGATGCAGCACGCAGCAGTGCGTGCGCCTGAGGCGCCGCTGAAATTCAGTGGCTTGCCCTTGTGCAATCAGGCGTTCTGGCACGGCCATTGCTGCACCGGGACTGAGTCCTCAACTCACGGCAAATTTTGCCGTTATTCAGTTTCATCGCGGAGTGATCATGAGCGTTTTCAGTATTGGCATCACCGGACTTAATGCCGCACAGGCAGGAATGCTGACGACCAGCCACAATATTGCCAATGCCTCGACTGCCGGTTACAACCGTCAGGAGATCGTTCAGGGGACGAACACATCCACCTTCAGCGGCGCTGGTTTCCTCGGGCAGGGAACCCACGTGCAGACCGTCAGGCGGGTCTATGACCAGTTTCTCGGTCGCCAGGTTCTGAGTGCGGAGGCCGGAGCGGCGGAGATGGACGCCTATCGGGCGCAGATCAGCCAGATCGACGATCTTCTGGCTGACACCAGTGCCGGACTTTCCCCCGCGCTTGCCGCCTTCTTCAAGGGCGTGCAGGATGTTGCCGCCAACCCGGCCTCGATCCCCGGTCGTCAGTCCATGCTCTCTACGGCACAGGCCCTGGCAGCAAGGTTTCATGCGCTCGATCAGCGCATGACGGAAATACGCGATGGCACCAACCAGCAGATTGCCGGCCAGGTCACCCAGATCAACACCTATAGTTCCCAACTGGCCGACATCAACCAGCGCATCATCCTGGCCCAGGCGCGCGGCGCCGAACAGCCGCCCAATGATCTGCTCGATCAGCGCGACCAGATGCTGAAGGATCTCAACCTGCTGGTGCGGGTCAGCACGATCGTACAGGGGGATGGCAGCTTCAACGTTTTCATCGGCAACGGGCAGCCCCTGGTGGTGGGCAATCAGTCCTATCAGTTGAAGGCGGTGCAGGCAGCCGATGATCCCGAGCGAACCAATGTTGCAATAGTCGGCGTTGGCGCTACGGTGCTGACAATGCCCGAATCGCAGATTACCGGTGGCAGCCTAGGCGGCCTGCTCAGCTTCCGCAGCCAGACGCTGGACGGTGCGCAAAACGCCCTCGGCCGCGTTGCGTTGACCCTGGCGCAGAACTTCAACGACCAGCATCGGCTCGGGCAGGACTTGACCGGTGCTCTGGGGCAGAACCTGTTCAGCATTTCCGCTCCGACCGTGCGTTCCAGCAGCCTCAATGTCGGCACAGGCACCGCGGGCAGCGTCACGGCCACTTCCAGCACGCTGCTCTTCGGCATTCCTGCAGGCCCCGCCGTCGATGGCATGAATGCCTCGACCACCACCGGCGTGCTCGATTTCTCGACCGTGTCGCCACAGGTCGATGCGAGTGTCGTGATCGGTGGCGGCGGCATGTCCGCCTTCGACTACTCCGGCACGGGCCTGGCGCAGTTCGACGTCAATTTTGCCGGCAGCGCGACTCCGGTTGGCATCACGCTGGTTGCGGACTACGGGTCAGGTGCCGGCCTGGCGGCAGAAATCCAGAACCAGATCCGCTCGACTGCCGGCAATGGTGCCGTCACGGTCGCCTACGCGGGTGGCAATATCACCATTACCAACACCGGAAATACAGGCGCCGGCAATGCCGTTACGCTGTCCGCCGTGGATGCCAATGCGGCGCTCGCCACGCACAACTTCGGCGTTTCGACCGCATCCAATGGCTCTCCTGCGACCCCCGCCACTGCGACTTTTACCGTTGGCAACGGAGTTGATGCGGCGAGCATCACCCTGAATGGCATCTATGCCGATCAGGATGCGGTGGCGGCGGCGATTACAGCCCAGCTTGCAGCCAGCGGCAACACGACAAGCACCATAACAGCCACCAACAATCTCGGCGTAATAACGCTTGCCAACGTCGGCAGCCCGAGCGCTGTCTCGATCACCGCTTCGAATCAGGCGGCGATCGATGCAGGCTTCGTGAGCGATGCAGGCACCACCGGCAATGGAGTCATCGCCACCACCAATGCCAACCTGACGATTGACGGCCAGGCCGTCTTGCTGAATGCCAACTATGCAAGTTACACCGCCATGGCATCGGCGATCGGAACGGCGCTTGGCGCCGGTTATGTCGTTTCGGCGACTTCCGGCGGCTTCACGGTTGCCAGGACTACCACCGGCCCGGGTTCTGCGGCGATCAATATCACCGCTGGCGACTCGAGATCCGACCTGGCGGGCATTACCACGGCAGGCACCAGGCTTGGTATTGTCGGTGCCGCACCGAACTCCATCGCCGGAACCGGAGTGCCGGCGGTAAGCATCGATGCCACGACCATCGATCGACTCACCAGCAGCGACTACCGGCTTACCTTTGTCGGCGGCGCAAGTCCATACCAGCTCACACGCCTCTCCGATAATCAGATACAGAGCTTTGCGACCTTGCCGCAGACGGTCGATGGCATGACGATCACGGTGGGGACATGGACGGGGGCCGGAGCGCCGGCGATCAATGACAGCATACTGATTCAACCCACGCGCAGTGGCGCCGGGAACATTGCCGTTGCGTTTTCGGATGCACGCCAGATCGCCGCTGCCGCGCCGATTCGCACGTCAGCGGCGCTTGCCAATACCGGTACGGCCAGCATCAGCGGGGGAACCGTAAATGCGCCACCGCCACCCAGTGCAAATTTGCAGCACAAGGTGACACTGACCTTTACCAGCGCATCCACTTTCGACGTACGGGACGCCACCACGGCGACAACGCTGGCCACTGGCGTTGCCTACGCCACCGGCTCCAATATCACCTACAACGGCTGGGCGGCTAAGATTTCGGGCAATCCGGCGGCAGGCGACAGCTTCACCATCGAGGCCAATGCCGGCGGCGTTGCCGACAATCGAAATGCCGCGCTGCTGGGAGCCTTGCAGACGCGCACCACCATGATTGGCAGCGGAACTTCTGGGCCCACAGCATCCTATCAGTCGGCGTATACACAGATCGTCAGCGCGATCGGCAGCAAGGCCAACGAAGTGGATGCGATTGGCACCGCCCAGCAAGGCCTGGCTGATCACGCGACACAGGCCCTGCAGTCACTTTCCGGTGTCAATCTGGACGAAGAGGCGGCCAACCTGCTGCGCTACCAGCAGGCATATCAGGCATCGGCCAAGGTGTTGCAGATAGCCAGCAAGGTGCTTGATGAAATTCTTGCGCTCGGCCGCTGATCAGCGATTGATGGAAGGAGAACCCCATGCGTATAAGTAGCGGAATGATCTTCGATGCCGGCGTCGCCAGCATCAACCGGCAAACGGCTTCACTCCTTCATCTGCAGCAGCAGGTTGCCTCGGGACGGAGGATACTGACGCCGAGCGACGACCCGCTGGCAGCGGCGAGGGCACTGGAGGTGACGCAGGCGAGTGATGTCGCCGCCCAGTTCAAGCAGAACCAGAATTACGCGAACTCCGCCATGGGGCTCGAAGAGGTGCATCTGGGCAGCGCCAGCGACATTTTGGCGCGGGTGCGCGAACTGGCGGTACAAGGCGGAAATGCCAGCCTTTCGACAGCGGCCCGCGGGGCCATTGCCACCGAACTGCGCGCCCGATTCGACGAAATGCTCGGAATCGCCAACGCTACCGACGGTACGGGCAACCATGTATTTGCCGGTTTCAGCAGCGCAGCCACGCCGTTTGGCGGTACGGTCGAGAGCATCCTGTCCGGCAATGAAATCGACTATGTGGGTGATGACGGACAGCGCAAGCTCCAGGTTTCGCCGTCCCGATTTCTTGAAGTCAGCGACTCGGGCAATGACGTATTCAAGCGAATTCGCAACGGCAACGGATATTTCGCTACCGGCTATGGCGCGGGCAACGCCGGCACAGGGATTGTCGATTCCGGAGTCATTTCCGATCCGGCCAAGTGGAATGCCTGGCCGGAAAAGAGTTTCAGCATCAATTTCAGCATCGACACGGCGGCCGCGCCGCCAGTGACTTACTACGATATTGTCGACACGGCCAGCGGCAACTCAATGCTGACGGGCCTGGCGCCCGTGCTGCCGCCAACGGCAGGCAGCGGCCAGCGCGCGTATCAAAGCGGTCAGCCGATCATGCTCAAGAGTCAGGGTCTGGAGCCGGCTTTCGACCTGGGTGGCAGCGTATTGATATCCGGTGCTCCAGCGAGTAACGATAGCTTCAGCATCGTGCCGAGCTCTTCGCAGAGCATTTTCGCCACGTTGGCCAATTTGATCGGTGCCCTCGAAGCGCCTGCAGGTACACCTGCCGCCAATGCCAAACTAAGCAGTGAAATCGGCTTTGCGCTGGTCAACCTCGATCATTCGACCGACAACATCCTGCGTGTCCGCGCCCAGGTCGGTGCGCGCATGAACGAGAACGAGTCTTTGGGCAACCTGAACGAGGACCTCAGCCTGCAGTATCAGCAGACCCTGTCCCAGCTGCAGGACCTCGACTATGCCAAGGCAATCGCCGATCTGACGCGCAAGCAGACTGATCTGGAAGCGGCGCAGCGGTCATTCGTGAATATCTCCCAGCTTTCGCTGTTCAACTACCTATGAGGCCGTTCCGCCAGCGCCGACTCTTGCTTGCTGTGTCAGTGGCTCTTTGGCTGGCGGGTTGCAGTTCGTTAAGCTCGACGAGCCAGAATGGCAATTCATCCGGGATCAACTTCCTCATTCCGGACAAAGCACTCTACATTTCCAAATCAGTGCAGATCCCGCTGGAGAGCCTCGTGGGGTGGGGCTTGTACGTCGGCGCAGCCTGGTTGATTCTCGATCCGCTCGCGCCCAACTGGGAGATCGAGCAGGCCAGTTTTCCTGATCGCTATTACCACCTTTCATTGAAGATGAAGCGGGTCTATACCGGCGGGGCGGGCGAGGCGCGTGCCGTATTTCACCAGCGGGCCGTGGATTTGATGCGGGAAAACGGATTCGACAGCTATGCGGTGGTGGAGTACACGGAAGGGCTCGACTCATCGCTACTCGGCTCGCAGCGGGTG
>CAIZHL010000540.1 GCA_903932755.1 uncultured beta proteobacterium | reverse complement strand
GTTCTGCGAGACCAATCGGCGGCAGGACCCCGGCGCCGGGAATGGCCTGCGCGATGCGGCCGGCGCGCTCGCGCTCGGTCGCGCTGCCCGCCGGCAGCAGGCAGGCCAGCCCGCGTTCGTGCATGGCACGGCCAAGCTCGATCCAGCGATCTTCCGGCCACAGCTTGTCATCGCGCGACGTGGCGGTGAGCAAAACTACGGAATTGCGAAAAGTCGGCGCTGACTCGCTCTGCGTACCCGGGATTCCGCTTTGCGGGCAGGTAACGGCGATGCCGTAGTCCAGGGCTGCGTTCGGCGCATAGCCGGCGGCCAGGGCAACCAGCCGGCGGTTGCGCAATACCGCGTGCAGGTCCCGCGGCACCTCGAAGCGCGCATCGTAGAAGCGCGCCGCGAGCGGTTCGCGCGCCGACTCCGCCGTGTAGCCGCAGCGCCTGCCTTGCGCCATGCGGGTGATCAGCGCGCTCTTCAGCAGGCCCTGGGTATCGATTACCAGGTCGTAGCTTTCCTCTCGCAGTGCGGCGCGAAAGGCTCCGATCTGCCGCCAGGTGGCGGCGGCAAGGGGTGACTTGCGCCAGCGCCGCAGCGCCACGGCGAGGATGCGCCGCACGCCCGGATGCAGGCGCGGAATCTCGGCGAAACCCTCTTCCACCACCCAGTCTATCGAGGCATCGGGGAAGTGCGCGCGCAAGTCGGTGACGACGGGAAGGTTGTGGATGACATCGCCCAGCGACGATGTCTTGACGAGGAGGATGCGCATGAGTCGCGCAATTATCCGGCATTGTCGAAAGGATGGGACGCCCCGCCCCCGGCTTTTTCGCCAGCGGCCTCGGCTTCGCCATGTATGCTAAAATGCCGGCTTTTCAGCGAAGCGGCCAATGAAAGTCCTCGTCACCGGCGCGGCCGGGTTTATCGGCATGCATGTCTGCCAGCTTTTGCTGGCGCGCGGTGACGAAGTTGTCGGGGTCGACAACCTGAACGACTATTACGATGTGGCGCTGAAAGAAGCCCGCCTCGCGCGGCTTGCGCCCGATCCGCGCTTCCGATTTGCGCGGATGGATATCGCCGACCGCGAGGGCATTGCCGGGCTGTTTGCGCAAGAGCGGCCGCAACGGGTCGTCAATCTCGCGGCACAGGCAGGCGTCCGCCATTCGCTGCAGAACCCGCATGCCTATGTCGACAGCAACCTGGTCGGCTTCGTGAACATCCTCGAAGGCTGCCGCCACCACGGCGTCAAGCACCTGGTTTACGCCAGCAGTTCCAGCATCTACGGCGGCAACGAGCGCCTGCCTTTTTCGGAACACGACAATGTCGACCACCCGGTCAGCCTCTATGCCGCTACCAAGAAGGCCAACGAACTGATGGCGCACACCTACAGCCACCTGTTCGCGCTGCCGGCTACCGGCCTGCGCTTTTTCACCGTGTATGGCCCCTGGGGCCGGCCCGACATGGCCCTGTTCCTGTTCGCCAAAGCCATCCTCGACGACCGTCCCATCGACGTCTTCAACCACGGCAGGATGCGGCGCGACTTCACCTACATCGACGACGTCGCTGAAGGCGTGATCCGCGTCCTCGACCGGCCGCCGCAGGCCGATCCTGCTTTCGACAAGCGGGCGCCCGATCCGGCGACCAGCTGGGCGCCGTATCGCGTGTTCAACATCGGCAACCATCAGCCGGTGGAACTGATGGCCTATATCGAAGCGCTGGAACAGGCCCTGGGCAAGACCGCGCAGAAGAACTTCCTGCCCCTGCAGGACGGCGACGTGCCGGCGACCCATGCCGACACCGCCGAACTCGAGCGCGCCACCGGCTTCTCGCCGGCGACGCCGGTGGCGGAAGGCGTGCGCCATTTCGTCGACTGGTACCGGAGCTACCATGCCTGAGGCGCGAATGATCCCGGTGGTTCTCAGCGGCGGTTCCGGCACCCGCCTGTGGCCGGTGTCGCGCGAAAAGCACCCGAAGCAGCTGCAGCCTCTGCTTGGCGACGCAAGCCTGCTGCAGGACACCCTGCGCCGCCTCGACGGCTTGCCGCTCGGCGCGCCGGTCGTGGTCAGCAACCAGAAGTACCGCTTCATTACCGCGGAGCAACTGCGCCAGCTCGGGCTGGACAGCTGGACCCTGCTGCTGGAGCCGCTCGGCCGCAATACCGCGCCGGCCCTGACGGCCGCCGCACTCTACGCCAGCCGCGACGGGGCCGACCCGGTGTTGCTGGCGACGCCGGCGGACCACCACGTGCGCGATGCCGGCGCCTTCCGCGCCGCGGTAATGCGCGGCTTGGCCGACGCCGAGGCCGGCGCCGTAGTGACCTACGGCATCGTGCCCGACCGTCCCGAAACCGGTTACGGCTATATAGAGATAAAAGTCGGCCAGCCCTCTCCCTCGATCCCTCTCCCGGAGGGTGAGGGAAGACAGTCTGCGTCCTTCTCCTTTCAGGAGAAGGGCGGGGGGATGAGGGGCGACACGGCACGCGGCGCCCCCATGGACCTGCTGGCCTTTCGCGAGAAGCCGGATGCCGCCACGGCGCAGGCCTATGTCGCCGGCGGCCGGCACTTCTGGAACAGCGGCATCTTCATGCTGCGCGCTTCGGTCTGGCTCAAGGCCATCGGCCATTTCGCGCCGGAAATCCTCGCGGCCTGTCGCACGGCGGTGGCAGCGGCGCAGGCCGACGGCGATTTCGTGCGGCTCGATGCGACAGCCTTCGCCGCATCGCCGGCGGACTCGATCGACTATGCCGTGATGGAAAAGCTGCCCGGCGCCACCGGGCTGGACATTCCGGCCCGTGTCGTTCCGCTCGACGTCGGCTGGTCGGACGTCGGCGCCTGGGATGCGCTATGGCAGGCCATCGAACGCGACGCCGACGGCAACGCGCTGAAGGGCGATGTCTGGATGGAGGATTCGCACGGCAACCTGGTGATCGCCGAACACGGCCTGGTCGCCTGCATCGGCTGCGAAGACATGGTGGTGGTGGAAACCGCGGACGCTGTGCTGATCGCGCCCAAGGCCCGCACC
>CAIZHL010000539.1 GCA_903932755.1 uncultured beta proteobacterium | reverse complement strand
GGGCGCGGGAGAAGGGCAGTTCCTCTGAGTCGGCTTCGATGAAGTACTGGCGGATCTCGGGGCGGATGTATTCGAAGAAGAAGCGGAAATGCGCGAGGACAGGATAGTTGCGGCGGATCGCCTGGCGCGGCTGGAGGTAATCGACTAGGCCGATCAGCGTCAGTGCGCCGAAGACCAGCGCCGGCCATAGCCAGAGCGTGGAGAAGGCCAGCAGCGCCAGGCAACAGCCGGTGAGCAAGGCGCACAGGGCCCAGGCGTGGTAGCGCTGCGGAACGATCTTGTCGAGGCTCTGCAACATGGGCGTCCTCCGGGTGAATGCTGCGCTGGCGTCGCTACTGTATCAGGCTTGGCGCCGCATGCGTTCGGCGACGGCGATGGACAGGCTGCTGCCGACGATCACGATCATGCCGGCCACCGAGAGCATATCGGGCAGGTGCTGATAGAACAGCCAGCCGAGCAGCATGGCCCAGATCAGCTGGGCGTAGAGAAAAGGCGAGAGGAAGGATGCGTTCGCGTAGCGGAAGGCGCGGGTCAGCATCAGGTGACCGGTGCCGCCATAAATGCCCAGCGAAGCGATCAGCGCCGCGTCGATCCAGTCTGGCATCGGGCCGCCCCAGTAAAGGGGCGCCGCCAGCGTCATCGACACGGTGCCGACCAGCGCGGTGTAGAACAGCATGGTGACGGTGTTCTCGGTCGGCGATAGTTGGCGGGTCTGGATCTGGTAGATCGCATAACAGGCAGCGGCCAGCGACATCCAGAAGATGCCCTGCAGGTTCAGCGCGCCGCCGGGACGGGCGATCAAGAGGGCGCCGCAAAACCCGGCAATGACGGCGATCCAGTGGATGCCGCTGATCGATTCCTTGAGCAGCCAGTGCGACAGGATTACGACGACGAGCGGGGTGATGAACAGGAAGGCGGTGCTTTCGGCCAGCGGCATCATGGAAAAGCCGGCCATGGCAAAACCCGTGGTGCCGACCAGCATCAGTGCGCGCGTGATCTGGGCGCGCGGTCGCGTCGTGGCGACGAGTTGCAGGCGCATCGAGGGCGCCAGGAAGATCAGCATCATCAGACAGTGGAAGGTGTAGCGGCCCCAGACCATCATGGGTATCGGGTAAGTCTGCGACAGGTGTTTCGACGTGGCGTCGAGCGCGGCAAAACACAGAGTCGCGCCGAGCATCAGCAGCACGGCGAAGCCGACCTTGCGGTGGGCTTCAGGCATTCTCGAGAATCAGGCGATTGAGCAGTGTGCGTGCGACGGGGATCAGTTCGCCGGCGGCAATGCCGATCGGGCCGTCTCCTCCGGCGGCCAGGGTGTCGGCGGCCATGCCGTGCAAATGGACGGCTGCCGAGATGGCGGCGCCGGCCGGCCAGCCTTGCGCCAGCAGTGCGCCGGCCATGCCGCCGAGAACATCGCCGCTGCCGCCCGAGGCCAGCCCCGGGTTGCCCGTGGTGTTGATGCGCCAGCGGCCGTCGGGATGGGCGATGATCGTGCCGCAGCCCTTGAGTGCGACATGGGCGTTGAAGCGTTGCGCCAGTTCCAGCGCGGCGCCGACGCGATCGGCCTGCACCGCCCCGACACTCGACGCCAGCAGGCGTGCCGCTTCGGCCGGATGCGGCGTGATGACCGTAGCCGACTCGCGGCGGAGAACATGGGCGGCGATCACCGGGTGGGCGGCGAGCAGGTTCAGGGCATCGGCATCGAGCAATAGAGGAAAGTCGGCGCTGGCGACACGGCGCAGAAGCTCCACCGCAGCGTCGGAGGTGCCAAGGCCCGGGCCTACTACGGCGGTCGTGGCTTGAACCAATGCATCGCCGGGAGAGCGCAACATCAGTTCCGGCTGCAGCGGATCGACGGCAATCGCTTGCAGCAGGCCGACAAAACCCCGTCCGGCACCCAGCGACAGACCCGCGCGCGCGGCGAGCAGCGCGGCACCGGTCATGCCGGCAGCGCCGCCGATCACGGCCAGCGAACCGTAGCTGCCCTTGTGGCTGTTGCGCTCGCGCGGCCGAAGGCAGGCGCGGAAATCGTCGACGGCGAGCAGGGCGCCGGGATGCCCGGCCAGGTCGAGCCCGAGATCGTCGACCGTGACTTCGCCGCAATGGTCGGGGCCGTCCAGCGTGTACAGGCCCGGCTTGCCGCCGATGAAGGAGAGGGTATGCGTCGCACGTACGGCGACGCCCATGACGCGGCCGGTGTCGCCAGCGAGCCCGCTGGGAATGTCGAGCGCCAGCACCGGTCCGGCGTAGGCATTGATGCGCGAGATCAGCGCCGCGTAGTCGCCATCGATGACGCGCGCGAGGCCGATGCCGAACAGGGCGTCGACCACCAGCGAGAAGCTGCCGGGCGGCACCTCGTTGCAAAAGTCGGCGCTGGTGGCACGGCAGGTTTCGAGTGCGGCGGCCGCGTCGGGCGGCAGGCGCCCGGGATCGGAGGTGAACAGGATGCTGACGGCTACCCCGGCGCGCGCCAGTTCGCGTCCCATGACGAAGCCATCGCCGCCGTTGTTGCCGGGTCCGGCGCAGATCAGCACGCGGCCGGGATGCCTGCCCAGCAGGCGGATGGCGAATTCGGCGGCGGCCTTGCCGGCGCGTTCCATCAGCGGCGGCCGGGCGTCGGCGTGGCGCGCTTCTAGGGCGCGGGATTCGGCGGAGCGCAGGAGGGTGACCATGCCGCGATTGTAACCGTCAGGCGATTTCGGGCAGCGGCAGCACCTGATGGCCGCGCGCGGCGAGTTGCTCGCGCAGGTGACGCGCGACGGCTACCGCGCCGGGGCTGTCGCCATGGACGCAGATGCTGCCGATGGGCGTTGCGATGCGCGTACCGTCGACCGCGATCAGGGCGCCGGCATCGAGCATGGCGAGCACGTGGGCAAGGCATGCGTCGGCACCGTGGATCATGGCGTCGGGTCGCGAGCGCGGCACCAGCTGGCCGTCGGGCAGGTAGGCACGGTCGGCGAAGATTTCCTCGATCACGGCGAGGCCGGCGGCACGACCCGCCGCCACCAGTTGCGAGGCGGCCGGTGCGAGCATGATCAGCGCCGGATCGATGGCGCGAACCGCACGACAGATCGTGTCGGCGACGCTGCGGTTGGCGCAGGCCAGGTTGTTCAGCGCGCCGTGCGGCTTGACGTGGGTCACCCGTGCCGCTTCGAGTGCGGCGATGGCGCTCAGCGCGCCGACCTGCGCGGCGACCTGATTTTCGAGTTCGGCGGCCGACAACGACATGGTGCGGCGGCCAAAGCCCTGCAGGTCGGGATAGCTCGGGTGCGCGCCGATCGAAACGCCGCGCTCGCGCGCCAGGCGCAGCGTGCGCCGCATCACGTCGGGATCGCCGGCATGGCCGCCGCAGGCGATGTTGGCCGAGGCGACGATGTCGAGCATGGCAGCGTCATCGCCCATGGTCCAGGGCCCGTAGCCTTCGCCGAGATCGGCGTTGAGGTTAATTCGCATCGATCACTCCGTCGATCAGGTTGGCGCTGTAGAGCGCGTCGAGGTCCAGTGCGGGGCCGGGCGCACCGATCGCCGCGATGGTCGCCGCCAGGGCGCTCGCCGCCTCGCGACGCGCCTCAAGTGCCTCGGCCATTGTCACGGCGGCAAAGCGCAGTACCTGTCCGGGCAGGGCATGGCCCAGCCGCGGCAGGTCGGCGCCGATCACGGTGGCGATCTTCGGATAGCCGCCGACGGTCTGGCAATCGGCAAGCAGCACGATGGGGCGGCCGTCGCCGGGAACCTGGATGGCGCCCGGGGTGACGCCGTCGGAAACGATGTCGGCGCCGCGCGTGTGAGCCAGGCGCGGGCCGTCGAGGCGCAGGCCCATGCGGTCGGCTTCGCGGCTGACGGTGAATTCGGCGCCGAGGAACTGCTGCCAGGCGTCGTCGGTGAAACAGTCACGCTGGGGGCCGGGGATTACGCGCAAGGGGGCGGAAGGAACTGCCGGTGCTTGGGGCAGATGGGCGGGAATGCCCGTGGCTCCGGCGACCGAAGGAAGTCCCTGTGGGGCGCCGACTTTCACCTTGTCGCCGGTCCGCAGCGCGCGCCCTTCGATGCCGCCGAGTCCGGCGCGGGCATAGGTGGAGCGGCTGCCAAGCACTAGCGGCAGGTCGAAGCCACCGTGCACCGCGAGGTAGCCGATGCCGCTGCGCAGGCCGCCAATCTGCAGCAGGTCGCCGGCGGCCAGGGTGTGGCTGCGCCAGTTTGCGGCGGGGCGCGACTGGCCGCTGGCGTCCTTGATCCGCGCCGAAAATTCGCCGGCGAGCGCGATGGTGATTGACTCCCGCACGCGCAGCCTCGGCCCGAGCAGGCGCATTTCCAGAGCCACGGTGTGCGGCGGATTGCCGACCAGGGCATTGGCGATGGCCAGCCATTCTGGATCGAGTGCGCCCGACAGCGGCACGCCCAGGTGCCGGTAGCCGGGCCGGCCGGCATCCTGAAACGTTGCCGGCAGCGGGCAGTCGACGACGTCGATCATGGTTCCAGCCAATCGCCGCGACCGCATTTGCCGGTGGCGATGGCGTTGGCGAGGTGCTGGAATTCGTCTTGATCCACGGCCCTGAAGCGCACGCTGTCGCCGGGTGCGAGCAGGGCCGGACGGGCGGCATTGTCGACATCGAACAGGCGCACCGGCGTCTGTCCGAGCAGGTGCCAGCCGCCGGGACTCTGCCAGGGATAGATCGCAGCCTGGGCGCCGGCGATGGCCAGGCTGTTGGCGGGGACCGCCGTGCGCGGCGTGGCGCGGCGCGGCAGGTGCAGCCATGCCGGCAGTTCGCCGAGATAGGGAAAGCCGGGCAGGAAGCCGATCAGGAACACGCGCAAGTCCGACGCGCAGACCGCATCGACCACATCCGCCTCGCTGCGCCCGGTGGCTTGCGCGACCTGCGCCAGGTCCGGACCCGCTTCGCCGCCGAAGCACACCGGGATTCGCCACCGTGTCGCCAGCTCCGACTTTTGGGCTGCGGCCTGCGCCGCGTCGAGGAGTCGCGCCGACAGTGCGGCGCGGTCGAGCCGCAGCGGATCGAAATGCACCGTGAGCGAGCGCCAGGTCGGCACCAGGTCGCTGATGCCATCGAGATGCATGGCCGCCAGGGCATCGCGCGCGGCGATTACCCGGGCGTTCAGGTCGGCATCGATCCGGTCGCCGAATTCCAGCGTCAGCGCGCCGTCACCGAGGTCGAGCAGATGCGGGTTCATCCCACCATGCGCTGCGGCAGCCAGGTGATGATGCCGGGGAACGCATAGAGCATTCCAACCGCCCCGACCATCAGGAAGAATGCCGGCATGGCCGTGCGTGCGATGTAGGGCAGCTGCTTGCCGGTCATGCCCTGGATGACGAACAGGTTGAAGCCGACCGGTGGCGTGATCTGCGCCATTTCGACCACCACGACGAGAAAGACGCCGAACCAGATCAGGTCGATGCCGGCGGCAACGATGGTGGGCTGGATCACGGCGATGGTCAGCACCACCATCGAGATGCCGTCGAGGAAACAGCCGAGGATGATGAAGAAGATCATCAGGCCGAAGAGCAGGCCGAATTGCCCGAGGCCGAGGCTGGCGATCCACTCCGCGAGGTGGCGCGGCAGGCCGAGGTAGCCCATCGCCAGCGTCAGGAAGGCGCTGCCGGCGAGGATCAGGGCGATCATGCAATACAGCCGGGTGGCACCGAACAGGCTTTCGCGGAAGGTGGTCCAGGAGAGCGAGCCCTGGGCCGCGGCAAGTATCAGGCTGCCGACTACGCCCAGTGCGGCGGCCTCGGTAGCGGTGGCGATGCCGGCATAGATCGAACCCAGCACCAGGATGATGAGCAGGACGATGGGGATCAGGTGGCGCGAGGCGTAGAGCTTCTGGCCGAAACTGGCCTTTTCCGTTGCGGGCGGCACCAGGCCCGGATTCAGCAATGCCCAGACCACGATCCAGCCCATGAACAGGACCGCCAGCATGATCCCCGGAAACACCCCGGCGATGAACAGCTTGGCGATCGAAACCTCGGCGGCGACGCCGTAAACGATCATGATGATCGAGGGCGGAATCAGCAGGCCGAGGGTGCCGGCGCCGGCCAGGGTGCCGATGGTGATGCCTTCCGGATAGCCGCGCTTCGCCAGTTCCGGCAGGGTGATCTTGCCGATGGTGGCGCAGGTTGCGGCCGATGAACCCGAGACCGCGGCGAAGATGCCGCAGCCGATCACGTTGACGTGCAGCAGGCGTCCGGGCAGGCCTTCCAGCCAGGGTGCGAGGCCCTTGAACATGTCGGACGAGAGCCGGGTGCGGAACAGGATCTCGCCCATCCAGAGGAACATCGCCAGCGCGGTGAGGCTCCAGGACGAAGAGGCACCCAAGATGGTCACCGCCATCGCGTCGCCGGCGGCGCGCGCGGTGAATAATTCCCTGCCGAGCCAGCCGATGCCGAGCAGCGCAAGGCCGATCCAGATGCCGCTGCCGAGCAGCACGAACAGGGCCAGTATCAGGCCGAAGGTGATTGCCAAATCCATGGTCTATTCGCTCCGTACCGGTTCGCTGTCGGCCGCACGGTGGCGCAGTCGTTCGCCGCGCAACGTGGCGACCAGTTCGTCGGCCACGGCGATGGCGAAGATTGCGCAGCCCAGCGCCATGCCGGACTGCGGAATCCACAGAGGCGTCGCGTCGGTGCCTTGCGAGATGTCGTGGAAGTTGTACGACTGCCACGCCAGGCGCACTGAAAACCACGCGAGAAGGACGGCGCAAAGCAGGCCGGCGGCATGGCTCCAGAGTTCGAGCGCCTGTCGCAGGCGCGGACCGGTGTGGTCGAGGAACAGCGTGACCCGGATGTGTTCGCCGCGTTTGAGGGTATGCGCCAGCGCCAGGAAGGCCGCCGCCGCCATGCAGTAGCCGGCGTAGGCGTCGGTGCCGCGCACGTGGAAGTCCAGCAGGCGCCCGCTGACGGAAAGCAGGATCATGGCCAGTGTGCCGATCATGAACAGCGCCGCCGCCCAGGCGGCGGCGCCGTACAGCCGGTCGAGCGCGTGCCTGGGTGACACGCTTATTTCCGGTAGGCGTCGAGGATCGCCTGCCCTTCGGCGCCGGCGGTCTTCTGCCATTCGCCGATCATGGTGTCACCGACCTTCTTCAGGTCGGCCTTCAGCGCGGCGGAGGGGGCGGCGACGTTCATGCCGTTCTTGGTCAGCTGCTCTAGGTAGAACTTCGTCTTCTCCTCGCTGGTCTTCCAGCCGCGCGCTTCCGCTTCGGCGGAGACTTTCAGCAGCGCATCCTGGGTCGGCTTGTCCAGCGCATCGAAGGCTTTCTGCGAAACCAGTACCGCGTTCTTCGGCAACCAGGCCTGGGTATCGTAGAAGTACTTGACCTGTTCCCATACCTTGCTGTCATAGCCGGTGGCGCCCGAAGTCATGAAGGCGGCGACTGCACCGGTGGCCAGCGCCTGCGAGAGCTCGGCGGCCTGGATGGTCACCGGCTGCGCGCCGACCAGCTCGGCGATGCGCGAGGTCTGCGGACTGTAGGCGCGCCACTTGACGCCCTTCAGGTCGGCGGCGGAATTGATCGGTTTGGCGGAATAGATGCCTTGCGGTGGCCAAGGCACGGAAAACAGCACCTTCAGTCCTTGCTTGGCCAGCAGCGAGTCCATTGCCGGCTTTTGCGCCGCCGCCAGCTTTTTTGCTTCGGCGTAGGAGGTAGCGAGGAAGGGCACGTTGTCGGTGCCGAACAGCGGATTCTCGTTGGCATATCCGCCGAAGATGATTTCGCCGATCTGCGCCTGGCCGCCCTGCACCGCGCGCTTGATCTCGTTGGCCTTGTACAGCGAGCCGCCCGGATGCACGGTGATCTTCAGCTTGCCGGCGGTGGCCTTGTCTACGTCGGCGGCGAACTGGGTGATGTTTTCGGTGTGGAAATTGGCGGCCGGATAGCCGGTGGGCATGTCCCATTTGGTTTGGGCGGAAGCGGAGAGTGCGGTGAAACCGAGTGCGGCGGCGAGCAGGCGTAGGCGGGTGTTCATCGGCGGAGTCCTCACGAAGGTGGTGGGCAGAAAGTGGATGAAGCAAACGATAAGTTAACATTACATTTACAAAACGTCAATATAATGTTTAAATTATTTCGTCGATCTAAACCGGGATCCGTCACCATGGCAAGAAAACCAGCGGGCAAGTCCTCCGTGGCGCAGGAAGCGATTGTCGAGTCCGATGTGCGCCGCATCGTTTCCTCGGAGCATCTGGTGTCCGAGCGTTGTCCGGAACTCTCGGAACTCGAGTTCGGCCTGATCATCGCCAGCCACGCCTGCGGCCGCTCGATGACGCGCTGCATGGCTGGCGCCGGAGACAAGGTCATGACGGAAACCTAGATCCTGGTGGTGCAACACGTCAATCATCGCGGGCGCGAGAAAAAGCTCGCCGACATCTGCTTCGTGCTCAACATCGAGGACACCCATGTCGTCTCCTATGCGCTGAAGAAGCTTGCCAACCTGGGTCTGGTGTCCGGCGAGAGGCGCGGCAAGGAAGTGCTATGGTCGACCACGAAGGCAGGACAAGCACTATGCGAACGCTATCGGCAGGTGCGCGAGGCCTGTCTGATGCCGGGCTTCTCCGGGGCGGACGAGGAAAATGTCCGCATCGGAGATCTCGCCCGCCTGCTACGCACGCTCTCCGGTCGTTACGACCAGGGTGCTCGCGCGGCGTCATCCATCTGATCATCGGGAGTCATCATGGCCGAAACGCATAGCAATCTTTCCTACCTTGATCCGGCGCGCCCCGAACCCTGGGCCAGTTTCATCGAACAGATCGACCG
>CAIZHL010000538.1 GCA_903932755.1 uncultured beta proteobacterium | reverse complement strand
GGGCTCGTCGAGCAGCAGCAGTTCGGGGTCGTTCACCAGCGCGCGGGCCAGCGTCAGGCGCCGCTTCATGCCGCCGGAGAGGGTGCGGATGTTGGCGTCCTCCTTGCCGGCCAGCCCGGCGAACTTCAGCAGTTCGCCGATCTTCGGCCGGATCGCGGCGTCCTTCATGCCGAAGTAGCGGCCATACACGACCAGGTTCTCGGCGGCGGTGAAGTCGGGGTCGAGGTTGTCGAACTGCGGCACCACGCCGATCTTCATGCGCGCTTCGCGGGCGCGGGCCGGCACCGGTTCGCCGACCAGGTCGATGGTGCCCGAATCGGGCGAAGTGAGGCCGAGGCAGCAGCGCAGGGTGGTGGTCTTGCCTGCGCCGTTGGGGCCGAGCAGGCCGTAGCATTCGCCGCGCTGCAGTTCGAAGTCGAGCCCGGCGACGACCTCGCGGCCGTCGTAGGACTTGCGCAGCGCGGCTACAACCAGCGGGCTCACGTGACCACCCTCCCCCCGGCCCCCTCCGGGGAGGGGGTGATTCCGGTTCGCCGCCGGCGCGGCTCCAGGGTATCGGCTGCGCCGCCTTGGGGCGGCCCGGCGGCGGCGCTCACGGATGCGCGCCGGCCCAGGCGCGCTGGATGATGTCGCGCAGCAGGTGCAGGCGGCGGTGGAAGAAGTGGTCGGCGCCGGGCACCACCACCACCGGCAGGTCCATGGTCTGGGCCCAGGTCAGCACGTTGGCCAGGCGCACGGTTTCGTCCTCGCTGCCGTGGATCACCAGCGTGTCGGCCGGCACCGCCTCGGTCTCGTAGCGGCGCATGCCTTCGACGAAGCCGGCCGCGGTGCCGACCAGCACCAGCCAGCGCGCCGGGTCGCCGGCCGCCGCGAGCTGCTTCGCCAGGCGCGTGGTGACATAGGCGCCGAAGGAGAAGCCGGCCAGGTAGAGCGGCAGCGGCGCGCCGCCGGCCGTCGTCACATGGGCGTACCTGGCGCGCGCCCAGTCATGCAGGGCCAGCAGGTCCTCGGTCTCGGCACCGCCGTGGTCGTGCTCGCCTTCCGAAGCGCCGACGCCGCGGAAATGCGGCCGCAGGGTGATGCAGCCGCGCTCGCGGAAGGCGCGCGCCAGCGTGGTCACCACCTTGTTGTCGGCGGTGCCGCCGAACAGCGGATGCGGATGAGCGATCAGGGCGATGCCCTGCGGGTTGTCGTGGCCTTCGACGAAGACCTCGATCTTGCCGTCGGGGCCGTCGACTAGGATGCGCTCGTGCCGCGACATCGTTCAGATTTTCAGGCGCTCGACGACCTTGCCCTGCACCAGGTGCTGGTCGATGATCTCGTCGATGTCTTCCTGGTCCACGTAGGTGTACCAGACCGCCTCGGGGTAGATCACCATGACCGGCCCTTCTTCGCAACGGTCGAGGCAGCCGGCGGAATTGATCCGCACCTTGCCCGGCACCGTGGCGCCGAGGGCCTTGACCTTGTCCTTGGCATACGCGCGCATGTCGCTCGCGCCATGGTTGTTGCAGCAGGCTTCGCCTTCGCCGCGCTGGTTGGTGCAGAAGAACACGTGGTGTTTGAAATGGCTCATGGCAGGGGCTTTGCTCAAAGCGCGGATTATAGGGGCGGCGGGTATTTGGCCGCGTTCTTGACGATCTTCTCGCGCGCCGCGACGATCGGGTCGATGCCCAGCACGTCGGCCAGTTCGGTGAGGTAGATGAGCACGTCGGCGATCTCGTCGGCGACCGCGGCGCGCTTCTCCGGCGCGAGGTCGAGGCTTTCCTCGGGCGTCGCCCACTGGAAATGCTCGACCAGTTCGGCGGCCTCGACGCTGAGCGCCATGACCAGGTTCTTCGGGGTGTGGAAGCGGTGCCAGTCGCGCGCGGCGCAAAAGGCTCGCAGCGCGTCGCGCAGGGTGGTGAGGTCAGTAATCGGATTCATGTTTTCTCGGACGGTAGGTCATCAGCCAGGGCAGGGCGAGGAATGGCCAGAGCGATGCAACCAGTCGCGTCAGGCCGTTGAAATTGAGGAACTGGCCGGGGTTCCAGAACTGCAGCATGTTGTGCAGGTAGGGGTTCTCCGGCGCGACATTGACCATCACCGTGGCCAGCAGCAGGGCCAGCGCGGCGACCGCGCGCTGCAGGGGAAAGCCGAGGAAGGACGCGCTGAACCACAACGCCAGGCCGATGCCGACGCCGAGGCTGTTGCCCGGCGTGATCCAGCCCAGGGCCGCGGCGGGCCCCATCAGCAGGGCATGCGCGGCCGTCTTCACCAGCATGGCGCACAGCAGCAGGCCGAGGGTCAGCAGGCGCGCATGGCGGCGCAGCAGCATCGAGACCACCAGTCCCGCCGCCAGCAGGCCGGCGGCCGCGATCAGGGTTTCCAGGTCGACGAAGCGTTCCGCGAGGAAGGGCTGCACCGGCGGCAGGTCGAGCATCTGGCGCAGGTTGCCGCTGCCGAACAGCAGCGATTCCGGCGAAAGCTGGGTCAGCAGCCACGCCGCCACCAGCAGCACGCCGAAGTCGACGCCGTAGCCGGTCATCAGGTACTGCCGGCGCAGGCTGGCGAGTTGTCCCTGGTCCAGCATGCGCGCCCCGTGCAGCGCGCCGAGCCAGCCGCCGAGCAGGGCGCCGGCGGCATTGCAGGCCAGGTCGAGGTTGGACGGCACGCGATTGGGCAGGTAGCTCTGCAGCAGTTCCAGGGACAGGCTCAGCGCGCCGCCGAGCAGGGTCGCCAGCAGCCAGGCCGGCAGCGGCGCCAGGCGGCGGCGCAAGGCAGCGGCATACAGGAAGCCGAAGGGGAGGTAGGCGGCGACGTTGGTCGCCAGGTCGAAGCCGGTGTAGTAGCGCGGCCATCCGGCGCCGAGGAAGGACACCGCGTCGTCGCCGCTGTCGCGCCAGCCGGTCAGCGGATACAGGCTGGCGTAGATGATCAGCAGCAGGTAGCTGCCGGCCAGGTAGAGGGTCAGGTGGGTGCGCGTGCCGTTTGCCACAAGCCCGATTCTGCCGCCTTCGCCGCGGCGGGACAAGCGCCGCGGCCACCTCTCGTCTGCGCCCGGGCCGGGCGCATCCGGATTGCCGCCTACCAGCGGCGCGCCAGGTTGCTCAGGTAATTCGGCGGGAAGGCGTCGATCGCGATCAGGGTCTGGTCGAGCACCCGGCGCGCCGTTTCGGCGGTGAGCGAAAGGCAGAAGCTGCGGTCCTTCGGCCCGCCCGAGGTAAGGCCGACCAGGCGCCCCTCGGCGTCCACCAGCGGCCCGCCGGAAACGCCGTGGTCGCAGTAGTTGGAGGACACCAGGTAGGTCTGGCCGTGGCGGTTGATGACGCCGAGCAGCTTGCCGCCCGAGTACATCAGCCGGCCCTGGGCGAAGCCGATGTTGTAGATCGGCGCACCCTTTGCCAGCTGCGCGGCGTTGCCCATCGCGATCGGCTTGGCATCCAGGCCCGGCGCATGGGCGACGCAGGCATCCTCGGTGATCAGGAAGGCGGCGGAGACGATCAGGGTTTTCTGCCGCGTCGCCGGATTGACGGCGTAGAGCGGCCCCTTGAGCACGTTGGGGGCGATCACGTGGCAGTTGGTCAGCAGCTTGTCGCCCTCGATCGCCACCCCGGTGCCGAGGCCGCTGCCGCCGATGATGAGGTAGGTCGACGCGGAAAACTTGGCCAGCGTCGCTGCGTCGGGCGAGTCGGCAAACAGCGGCGGCGGGGGAGTGGCGGGTGCCGGAGCTTTTGGCGCTGCCGGCGCGGCCGGGTCCGCCGTCGCGGGCGCCGGCGGCGCCGGCGCCGGCAGCAGCGCGGCGACATCGGCGCTGATCGTTTCCGGTTCGCCATCGGCGGCGGCCGGCGGCGGC
>CAIZHL010000537.1 GCA_903932755.1 uncultured beta proteobacterium | reverse complement strand
TCTTCTAACAGCGGAATGCCCGCCAAGGCCTTTTCGGCTTCTAGGGCATCCGCACCGGCATCGACCAGATCGTCGTCCGGCCACTCCGCCCCCGGCCCTATCAGCTGCAACCTGCTGCTGATAGCCAGCGGGAACTTCACGCCGCGAAGACAACGCTGGCAGTGCAGTTCCGGCTCGCCCGAGATATTCACCTCCAACCACGACCTGCCTTTGTCGTCCCGCCATCCTTCGAGCCGGACCGACATCAATCCTGTCGTCGTGGCAAGAACGTCGGCCAGGCGCGGCAATTCATCCAGCCTGACGCTACGTTCCAGCACACCACCACTGCGCGCGAACTCGAGTGAATCAATGACTGTTCCTGCAATCAAATCAGACACAGCCATGCGCTCGCGCAGCAAAAGCGGCGGATGATATCATGTTCGACTCTGCTTTTTCAAGCCTGAAACATGCCGCGCCTGCTCGTTCTTGCCTCTACCTCGTCCTTCCGCCGCGAACTTCTGGCGCGCCTGCAGATCCCCTTCGAGACCATTGCGCCCGAAGCCGACGAGTCCGCGCTGCCCGAAGAAATCCCCGCTGCCACCGCCCTGCGACTTGCCGAAGCCAAGGCCCGCGCCGTCGTAAAACGCTACCCCGACGCCCTGATCATCGGCTCCGACCAGGTGGCCGCCCAGGGCGACCATCGCTTCGGCAAGCCGGGGAGCCGCGAGAATGCCATCGCCCAGCTGCGCCTGATGCGCGGAAAAGAGGTGGTCTTCCACACGGGGCTGTGCCTCTTGAACAGCGCCACGGATCGTGTCCAATTGTCCTGCGTGGATACGCAGGTAGGCTTTCGCGACCTCGGCGATGCCGAAATCGACGCCTACCTGGACAAGGAAGATGCGCTCAACTGCGCCGGCAGCGCGAAATCCGAAGGCCTCGGCATTTCCCTCCTGTCCTATCTGCGCGGCGATGACCCCAATGCACTGATCGGCCTGCCGCTGATCGCGCTGTGCGACATGCTGCGCGCCGAAGGCGTGGCCCTGCCCTAAGCCCAGCACCCATGCCCGGCGCACTCTGGCTGCTCCCCGTCGCCCTCGGCGACACGCCCTGGGAAAACTACCTGCCCGCAACGGCGCGCGAGGCCGCCTGCCGGCTGACGCATTTCGTCGCCGAGAATGCCAAGACGGCGCGCGCCGAACTCAAACGGCTCGGCCATCCGCTGCCGCTGCGCGAGCTGGCGATCGAGCAATTGCCTGACACGCTCACGCCTGCCGACATCGAGCGCCTGTTGGCGCCCCTGGCTGCCGGCCACGACCTCGGCCTGATGTCCGAAGCAGGCTGTCCGGCAGTGGCCGATCCCGGCGCCTTGCTGGTGCGCCGTGCCCACGAACTGGGCATCACCGTCAAGCCGCTGATCGGTCCGTCCTCGCTGCTGCTGGCACTGATGGGCTCCGGACTGGAGGGCCAGCGCTTCGCCTTCCACGGCTACCTGCCAGCGCGCGAACCGGAGCGCGGCCGTTGCATCGTGGCACTCGAGGACGAATCGGCCCGCAACCGGCAAACCCAGATATTCATCGAGACTCCCTACCGCAACAGCGCACTGTTCAAAGCCCTGCTGGCCAACTGCCGGCTGAAGACGCGCCTGTGCCTGGCGACCGATCTGAGCCTTCCCGGCGAAAGGATCGCCACGCGCCGCATGTCCGACTGGCAGCGTGGCGCGGCGCCCGACCTGGACAGGCGCCCCACCGTATTCTTGCTGCTGGCCGACTGAGATGACCCCCGGAATCAAATTGCTGCAGCTTCTGGACTGGGATTCGCCGCGCCAGAAGGCCCGTTTGCGCGAAGAACTTGCTGCCGGCTTGCTGCTGCCGCAAGCGACGATCGCACCCAAGTTCTTTTACGACCCGCTCGGTTCGCGCCTGTTCGAGGCCATCACCGAATTGCCGGAGTACTACCCTACCCGCACCGAAGCCGCGATCTTCAGCGAGCACCTGCCCGCCATCCGCGAAGCACTGGGTGCCGGCTGCACGCTGATCGACCTCGGTTGCGGCAGTTGCGCCAAAGCCGGCAAACTGTTCCATGCCGGCGTCCTTCCGGCACGCTACGTCGCGGTCGATATTTCGGTCGAGTTCCTGCGCGATTCGCTGCAGAACCTCAAGCGCGAATTGCCGGCCATTGACATGACCGGACTGGGCCTCGATTTCACCGATGAACTGAAACTGCCTGACGATCTGCCGCCGCAGCGGCGCATGTTCTTCTATCCCGGTTCCAGCATCGGCAATTTCAACCCGCACGATGCCCGCGCCTTCCTCGAGCGGCTGGCCGGACAGATGGACGTCACCGGCGGCCTCCTGATCGGGGTCGACCTGATCAAGGAAAAAGCGCTGCTCGATGCCGCCTATGACGACGCCCTCGGCGTCACCGCCGCCTTCAACCGCAACCTGCTGCGGCACGTCAACGCCCGGCTCGACGCCGACTTCGACATCGGTGAATGGCAGCACGTGGCCTTTTTCAACGAGGCCGCCGCGCGCATTGAAATGCATCTGGAGGCAAGGCGCGACATCGCTGCCGGCTGGCCGGATGGGTCCGGGCGCCGCATCCGGCGCTTTGCCGCCGGCGAGCGGATCCACACCGAAAACTCCTACAAGTATTCGCCGGACGGATTCAGTACCCTGCTGACGGAGGCCGGATTTGCCGACATCCGCATGTGGACCGACCCGCGCGGCTGGTTTGCGCTGTTTTTCGCCCGTCAGGGCAGCACGCGCACCTGAGCAGGCCCGGCTTCCAGCCGGCCCACCACGGTGGCCGCGGCGAAGCCCTCATTGCGGAACATCTCCAGCACCTGATCGACGGCCCCGGGCGCGCAGGCCACCAGCAGGCCACCGCTGGTCTGCGGATCGGTCAGCAGGGCGCGCTGCATGGCGGAGATCGCCGGATCCAGGGCCACATCGTCGCCGTAGGCCATCCAGTTGCGCGCCGAGGCGCCGGTGATGTAGCCCGCAGTCGCCAGGCGCTCGACGTCGGCCAGCAGCGGCACCGCCGCCATGTCGAGAACGCCGGAAAGCTTTGCCCCGCGGCAGACTTCGAGCAGGTGACCGAGCAGGCCGAAGCCGGTGATGTCGGTCAGCGCATGTACGCCATCGAGATGCGCAAGGTGGCGGCCCGGCGTGTTGAGCTTTGTCGTGCTGGCGATCATCGCGGCATAGCCGCCGGCATCGAGCGCGCCCTTCTTCAGCGCCGCCGACATGACGCCGACGCCGAGCGGCTTGCCGAGGACCAGCACGTCGCCGGCACGGGCGCCGGCATTGGTCTTGACCTTGTCCGGATGGACCAGGCCCATCACCACCAGACCGTAGATCGGCTCCACGGAATCGATGGTGTGGCCCCCGGCGATGGGAATGCCGGCCGCGGCGCAGACGCTTTCGCCGCCTTCGAGGATCTTGCCGATCACTTCCAGCGGCAGCTTGTCGATCGGCATGCCGACCAGGGCCAGGGCCATGATCGGGGTACCGCCCATGGCATACACGTCGCTGATCGCATTGGTCGCGGCGATGCGGCCGAAGTCGTAGGGATCGTCGACGATGGGCATGAAGAAATCCGTCGTGGCGATCAGCGCCTGCTCGTCGTTGAGGCGATACACCGCCGCGTCGTCGGCGGTTTCGATGCCGACCATGAGTTCCTTCGGCACCGGAAAGTTGCGCACACCGCGCAGGATTTCGGTGAGCAGGCCGGGCGCCACCTTGCAGCCGCAGCCGCCGCCGTGGCTGAAAGAAGTGAGGCGGACCGGTGCTGCGGGAATTCCGGGGGAGTTCATTTTTATAACCTTGTCATTGCGAGGAGACTGCGGACGGCGGCGCATTCCTGCGCCGGGGAGAACAAGGATACCCTGTCGGCGCAGTGCCGGTGCAAGCCGGCGTACCAGGCGGGATCGCGCACGGCGCGGGAAATCATTGCCGCCAGCGCCGCCGCATCGCCCGTCGGAAACCAGCCCGGGTAAGCCGCGCCGAGCATGCCACGATTGCCGGGAATGTCGCTGCCCAGTACCGGCACGCCGCTGGTCACGGCCTCGATCAGCACGTTGGCGCCGCCTTCCATGAGCGAAGGCAGCAGCAGCAGGCGGCAACGCTTGAGGCGCTGGCGGGTTTCCGCCTGCGACAGCGGGCCGAGCCAGCGATAGCGCGGCTCGGTCGCGCCCAGGGCGCGCACCTCGGCCGCCAGTGCAGGATCGAGTTCGCCGCCGACATGGAACAGCCGCACCGGCAGGTCGGCCGGCAGCAGGCGCAGCGCACGCAGGGCGGTCAGCGGATCCTTCTCGGGACGCATGTGGCCGATCAGCGCCAGGTCGAAATGGCGCCGGCTGCGCCGCCCCGGCAGCAGGCTGCGCGCCGACTGGTAGATCACCGTGGTCTTCGCCGCATACTCGGGCGGCAGGGCCCGCACGCCTTCCGCCTGCAACACCACGAGCCGACTGGCCAGCGCCAGCGACCGCTGAGCCGCCGCATCCGTGGCGATGTCGCGGTAAAGATCGGTCCCGGTCAGCACCACCACCAGCGGACGCTCCGGATGGCGCCCGGCGAAGGCGGCGATCGACGGCGCCGAGCGGCGGGCGTGCAGCGCAATCAAAAAGTCGGCGCTGGCGCCACGCCACTCCTGTGCTATCTCCACCCGCGCGCTGGGCGCCAGGCAACGCGCCCAGCGCCGTGCGGTATGCCAGTTGCCGTTGTTGGCACTGGCCAGCGCCGGGCTGATAATGGCGACGGAGGGATGAGATTCGATGGACACGCCTGATCTGAGGACTGCCGGAAAAAGCCTGCTTGCCGAAGCACTGCAGGATGCGCGCGATTATACGATCAGCCTGCTCGACGACTGGGCGGCCTGGCCGCCTGACACATCACCTGACCCGCGGCAGGTACCCTGCCTCGACATCATCAATCCGCCGCTGTGGGAACTCGGCCACGTCGCCTGGTTCATGGAGTTTGTAATCGATCCGCATCTCCATTAAATAATGCTGACGCCGTTCCGAATTTCGTTTGCACTGTCGAAG
>CAIZHL010000536.1 GCA_903932755.1 uncultured beta proteobacterium | reverse complement strand
GCACCAGCAAGGTGTGAAACTCATCGGTCAGGGTCTTCTGCTGCGCCGGAGTGGCCTGCCGCCAATCGCGAGCCATTGCCAATTGGGTCATGCGCGTGAAATTGAAGTGGGGCAATACCTTGGTCTCGACCAGTTCAATGGCCTTCTTGGTGTTGCCGGACTGGATATCCTTGTCCTTGCGGACAATGTCCAGAACGTCATTGGTGACCGTCTTAACCAGCACATCGGGCGCGACGTCCTGAGCCATGACAGTCGCGGAGATCAGCAAACCGCTGAAGAGTGAAAACAGGAGTTTCATTGGGGGGTCCTGAGATTGCTTGGATTCGGGGCAACACGCCCGGCTATTTTGCGGCTGCCGGTTCAGTGCGGGCTACCAGGACAGGAGATGCAGGTGCAGTAACCTCTGCGCTGACTCGCGGTTCGGCGGCGCCCGCTTCGGCCCTTACCGGACGCTCCACTTGTTCCGCATCCGCCTCGGGTTCGCGCGGCGCATTGCCATCGTGAATCAGGTTGCGACGACGCTGAAGGTAGCCATCACGAATGTAGGAATACTTGTCCAACGCGGCTTCCTCGACCACCCTGTCGGCCGGCAGCAAATTCGCCCGGTCATTCACCCCGCGCAGGACAAGCAAGACATCCCGACCATCACCCGCACCGACATGGGTCAGCGGATCGGCGGCGACGTCGAGAATGAGGCCAACCGTATCCCGTGCGGTACGAGGTCCGAACACCGGAACCACCACATACGCTCCGTTGCCGACGCCCCAGCGACCGAATGTCTGCCCGAAATCCTCGTCATGTTTTTCCAGACCGGCATCCGACGCAATATCGAAAAGACCGAGCAGACCGATAGTAGAGTTGATCGCGACGCGGCCAAGGTCACTGAACGCTTCCGAACCCTTGCCCTGCAGCAGGTTATTCACGCCGATCAGGAGATCTTCTATGTTGCTGAAGAAATTCGTGACACCAGTTCTTACGGGCGAAGGCAGCACCGCCTCATAGCCGGATGCGACCGGCCTGACGATGGCCGAATCGAGTCCCTCGTTGAAGGCGAACATGGCCCTGTTGAAGCCCTCAATCGGATCCTTGGGATTTCCCGACGTGGCGCATCCGGCCAGAAAGCCGGCGGCGGCAATGGCCAATGTGAGGGATTTGATTCGAGCCGGCAGCGTGGTCTTCATTCTTTTTCAGACACCCGTTATTGACTACTTTTTGCCGCCATCATCCTCGGCGGCCTTGTTGAACATGAACTGGCTGATCAACTTCTCCAGAACCACAGCTGACTGGGTCTTCTTGATCGTATCACCTGCTTTCAGCATCGCCGTATCACCGCCGACCTCGAAACCTATGTACTGCTCGCCCAGCAAACCCGATGTATTGATCGTCGCGAAGGTATCGCGCGGAAACTTGTAGCGGGCATCCACCTGAATGGTCACCACTCCGAGATAGGCCTCGGGATCGAAACGAATCTCCGTCACCCGCCCGACCACCACCCCGGCGCTCTTTACTGCACCGCGAACCTTGAGACCCCCGATGTTATCAAACTTGGCGTAGATGGGATAAGTTTCCCCGCTACTGGTTGACGCCAGGTTGCCCACCTTGAGGGCTAAAAACAACAGTGCGCCCAGTCCGACGGCAACGAAAAATCCGACCCAAAGGTCAAGTGTAGTACGGCTCATGTCATGTCCCTGTAAACATGAAGGCGGTGAGAACGAAGTCGGCGGCCAGAATGGCCAACGACGATGTTACAACGGTACGCGTGGTCGCCCCGGAAACGCCCTCCGCGGTTGGCTCGGCATCATAGCCTTCGAACACCGCAACCCAGCTTACGATGATGCCAAACACAAAACTCTTGATAACGCCGTTGAGAATGTCTTCGCGGAAATCGACCGAGGCCTGCATTTGTGCCCAGAACGAGCCCTCATCGACTCCGATCAGTTGCACACCCACCAGATAACCGCCAAACACTCCCATCGCCGAAAACAAAGCAGCGAGCAGGGGCATCGAGATAACCCCGCCCCAGAAGCGCGGGGCCACAACGCGGGCGATCGGATCAACCGCCATCATTTCCATGGCGGATAGCTGCTCAGTGGCCTTCATCATGCCGATTTCCGCCGTAATCGCCGAGCCGGCACGGCTGGCGAACAGCAGAGCTGCAACCACAGGCCCCAATTCACGCACCAGCGACAATGCCACCAGAACGCCAAGTGCTTCCGTCGAACCATAGCGCGCCAGGGTGTCATAACCCTGCAAACCCAGAACCATGCCGACAAACAAACCGGAAACAAGGATGATGATCAGGCTGAGGACGCCGGTAAAGTAAATTTCCCGTATCGTCAAATGAATACGCCGCAGCGAGGTGCCCGAGTGCAGCATGATCGCCAGAAAGAAGCGGGCGGCAAAACCCAGGCGCCAGATACGCGAGTTGAACTGCGCGCCCAGTTGGCGCAGCGCTCTTGTAAGGCCGTTATCCACGTTGTGCCGCTCTTTCCATCAGTTCTTCGCCATAGGGACGGGCAGGATACTGGAACGGCACCGGCCCGTCGGCTTCCCCCCAAATAAATTGATGCACATAGGGCACCGTGGAGTGCTTCATCTCTTCAGCCGTACCCTCGGCAACGATCTTTCCTTCCGACACGAAATAAACGTAGTCAACGATTTTCAATGACTCCTGCACGTCATGCGTGACCACAATGGAACTGGCGCCCAAGGCATCGGTCAGCTTGCGAATCAGCTCGCCGACAATGGAGAGCGAAATCGGGTCGAGGCCGGCGAAGGGCTCGTCATACATGATCAGCATCGGATCGAGGGCGATCGCCCGCGCCAGGGCGACCCGGCGCGCCATGCCTCCCGAAAGCTCGGTCGGCATCAGGCTGTGGGCGCCACGCAATCCGACGGCGTGCAGTTTCATGAACACAAGGTCGCGAATCATGGCCTCCGGCAAATCGGTGTGCTCGCGCATCTGGAAGGCAATATTGTCGAAGACAGACATGTCCGTAAACAGGGCGCCGAACTGGAACAGCATCCCCATGCGACGGCGCAGAGCGTACAAGCCGTCGGCATCAAGCTCATGCACCACCTGCCCGCCGACCCGCACCTCACCCGAGGTCGGCTTCAGCTGGCCGCCGATGAGGCGAAGTGTAGTGGTCTTGCCGCACCCCGAAATCCCCATCACCGCAACAACCTTGCCGCGCGGAATCGTCATGTTGATTCCTGTAAGGACCGGCCGGCTGTCGTAAGTGAAGTTCAGATCGCGGATTTCGACAAGGGATTCCTGGGACATGTTCACACCGGGAACCCCGGTCAAATTCACAGCGCACGATTCTAGCAGAACGGAGCACGCCATCTATCTTCCCAAGCTATGAAGAACGGGGCAAACGCCGTCCACCAACAAAATCGGCTACGGCAGGTTTCGGCTATGATGTTGCGATCAAACCAACCCACCCAGAACACGCCAAGTCTTTGACCTCGCCCGCAGGCAAAACCGAGTTGCTGATTGTCGACGATGATCCGCTGATCGCTGACACGTTGCGCTATTTTCTCAGTCGAGACTACGCGGTATGCACGGCTTCTACACGGGCTGAAGCGGTGGGCCTCTTGCGCAAGAACAAGCATGCCCCGGCCCTGGCGCTGATCGATCTCGGCCTGCCACCCACGCCCCATCGCCCCGATGAAGGCTTTTCCCTGATTGCAGACATCCTCGCGCATGCCCCGGAAACGCGCATCGTGGTGTTGTCGGGCCAAAGCGACGAACTCAATGCACGTCATGCACGAGCGCTTGGGGCTACAGAATTCGTCGCCAAACCCGCTGATCCTGAATTTCTGCGCAAACTCATCGGTCGAGTGTTGTCTTTTAGAGACACCTCGACAGAGATTGATGATGGGCTGATTGGTGAGAGCGCCCCGATGCAAAAGTTGCGCGCCCAACTCAGGCAGTTCGCGGCATCGCCATTTCCGGTGCTGCTCGAAGGGGAGTCGGGTAGCGGCAAGGAGTTGGCTGCTGCCGCATTGCATCGCCTATCCGATCGCGCCGCCAAACCGTACCTGGCATTGAACTGCGCGGCCATATCACCCAGCCTGGTAGAAGCTACGTTGTTCGGTCACAGCAAAGGTGCGTTTACCGGCGCCAGCGGAGCCCGCGCCGGTTATTTTGAAGACGCATCCGACGGCACTCTGTTTCTGGATGAAATTGGCGAATTACCGCTCGACCTGCAGCCGAAACTGCTGCGCGTGCTCGAGAATGGCGAATTCCAGCGCATCGGTGAGACATTGGCGCGGCGTTCCTCGGCACGAATCATTGCTGCCACCAATCGTGATCTGAAGAAAGAGGTACGCGAAGGACGCTTCCGCGCCGACCTTTACCACCGGCTTTCTGTGTTTACCATCGCCATTCCGGCCCTGCGCGAACTTGGCAATGACAGTATCACCCTCCTTGAACATTTTCGCTCCATCTACGCGGTGCAAGCCGGCCTGCCACCTTTCAAACTCAATGCAGCTGCCGCCGAGCGTATGTTGGCTTATGGATTTCCCGGCAATGTCCGAGAATTGCGCAATATCGCAATCCGCCTGACCACAAAGTTTGCCGGCAAGGAAATCAGTATTGAAGAGCTTGAAGCCGAACTCGATCTGGGCGATGCGCGGCATCCGGCCGGCGTTCTGCCCGTGCCGACTTCAGCGAGCAGGGCAGAACTGGTGGCGATTGCTCTTGGTGACATTCAAAGTCGGCGCGAATTCAACCTGGACGCCACCCTCCGGCTTTGGGAAGAGGCTTACATCGAAGCCGCTCAGCAACTCGCCCATGACAACATGAGCCAGGCGGCACGATTGCTCGGCATAAATCGCACCACGCTTTACAATCGAATCGATACTCTGGAGCGCGTCACCAGCGCACCGCCCCGTATCGAGCGACCGGACTGACCGCAACCATGTACCTGGAACACTTCGGCCTCAACGAACCGCCCTTCCGCATCACCCCCCATACCGACTTTTTCTTTGACGGGGCCAATCGCGGAGCGACGCTTGATGCCCTGATTTACGCCATCACCCACGATGAAGGCATCGTCAAGGTCAGCGGCGAAGTCGGCAGCGGCAAAACCATGCTGTGTCGCGTGCTGATGGAGCGTCTGCCGGACAACGTCACCATCATCTACCTCGCCAATCCATCCCTCTCGCGCGACGACATCCTGTATGCCATCGCCGACGAACTGCGCCTGGAAGTTTCCGACAACGCCCGCTCATCGGTGGTCATGCGCGCCTTGCACGACCACCTGATCAAATCGTATGGCGAAGGCCGGCAGGTGGTCGTGCTGATCGACGAAGCGCACGCCATGCCGATAGAAACCCTTGAAGAGATCCGTCTGCTGTCGAATCTCGAGTCAAACCGCAACAAGCT
>CAIZHL010000535.1 GCA_903932755.1 uncultured beta proteobacterium | reverse complement strand
GAAATCCAGCATGTCGCCCAGTTGCGTCACCAGCACGTGCTTGACCGGGGTGCGGGCGATCACCTTGTCCAGCACGTGGGCGAAGTTCTCGACGATGACGATGGCTTCGGCGCCGGAATCCTTGAGCTGGTGTTCGAGTTCGCGCTCGGTGTACAGGGGGTTGCAGTTCACCACCGTGTAGCCGGCACGCAGCGCCCCGTAAAGGCATACCGGGTACTGCAGCAGGTTGGGCATCATCAGCGCGATGCGGGCGCCCTGGGGCAGCTTCAACACCGACTGGCAATAGGCGCCGAAGGCGGCCGAGAGCTTGTCCAGTTCGGCGTAGGTGAGCGCCTTGTCCATGTTGATGTAGGCCTTGCGCGGCCCGTACTGCTTGACGCCCTTCTCGAACAGGTCGCCGACGGAGCGGAACTCATTGACATCGATTTCGGCGGGTACGCCGGCCTGATAGCTCTTGAGCCAGATCTTTTCCATCGCATCTCCTCCAGATAATTTTTTATATTCTAATCACAATGCGGACCGCGAATCCGGTTCAGCTCCGCCGGCATATTTCAGCACAGCCATCGTCGCAGTTGTTCATACACCCTCGCATCATCCAGCAGATCCAGGTGATTCATGCCATAGCCGACCCATTGTCGCGAAGCGGGAAAACACCGGTTGCGGGTACCGTCCTTTTGCATGTCGAGTGCGCTGCGCAAAGGCACCAGACCATCACCAGACAAGGGTCTTTTCGGATCAACGCCTTTTTTTGACAGGGTAACGCCGATGGCAAAGCATTGCACTCCATGCGGCAAGGCGATTGTGCCTTTTTTCGATTTGGCATGGGCAAAGCGGTCGCCGTGTTGCCAGTCCTCGTCGAGGATGCTGCCGTGGCGCAGGTCGGTGATGCCGGCACTGCGGATCTTCGCCAGTCGGGCCAGCGCGGCGGTATAGGGGCTGAGCTCGAGAACCACATTGACCCAGTTGCCGCCGCGCTCGAGCGGTGCGCCTTGATGCGGCGTGCCGAGGAAGACCATCTTGCGCAGATGTTGCGGCCAGGCATGTCCGGCGAGCTTTCCGTAATGGCAGGCGCTGCGCGCCAGCAGGCCGCCCATGCTGTGGCCGATGATCGTGAGTTGCTCGATCGGAACCGGCCAGGCCCGCAGCAGCGATTCGAGCATGTCGGCGCAGGCGTGACCGTTTTGCGAAACATGCTCGCCGCTGTTGTAATGCAGATAGAGCGGCGTGTAGCCCCCCGCGGCGGCCAGTGCCGCGCCGTGGTCGTGCCCGTTGCGGCGCCATTGCAGGTCGTTCATGCAAAGCCCGTGCACCAGCAGCAGGATCTTTCCGGTCGGCGCGACAAGGCCGGTCGCCAGGCTTTGCGCCTCCAGCGCAAGCGGCTGTCCGTCGCGGCGCAATTGCATCGGTATCGCCAGGGGGTTGCCGCTGGCGGCGAGGTGATCGCCCAGCACGCCGTTAAGCGCGGCCACCAGGGCCTCGCGCTTGCCGGATGAGGCGGCCGGCTCCTTTTCGAGCAGCGGAATCAGGCGGCCCAGCAGCGCATCGATGCCGCTGCCGACCAGCCGTGTCGTGCCCTGGATGCTGCGATAGACCAGGCCGGTGATGCCGCGGGTCGGTTCCTCGACGTAGGTGCCGAGCGGTCCGGGAGTGCGCGCGATGTTGTGATGCATGGTTTCGACCAGCCGGGTCAAGCCCAGGGTTGCATCAATCGCCAGGCGGCTGTAGCCGCGAACGTCAGCCGGACGCACATGGGCGTGTCTGCTCATTGCCGGGTCGCCGCTGCGGGCCGCTGCCGAATGTGTCCGGCCATCGTTAGAATGAGGCGTGCATCATCGAACGATTATCCCATGGACCCAGTCGACCAAGCCTTGCCACCTGCGCTGATGGTGCCGTCGCGCGGCATGGCGGACCGGCGGCAAAAAGTCGGCGCTGGCGACACGGCGGGGGTGCCGTGAAGCGGCTCTGCGCCTCGCTGCTGGCGGCGCTGGCCTGCCTGCCGGCGCGCGGCGAGATCGTCGTCACCGACGTCGACGGCACCAGCATCAGGCTGGCCGCGCCGGCCAGGCGCATCGTCAGCCTGACGCCGCACATCACGGAACTGCTGTTTGCCGCCGGCGCCGGAGACCGGATGGTCGGCACGGCGCAGTACAGCGACTACCCGCCGGCGGCCAGGAGCCTGCCCCGGGTGGGCGGTCATGCGCTCGATCTGGAGGCCATCGTCGCCCTCAAGCCCGATCTGGTCCTGGGCTGGAAAAGCGGCAACGCGGCGGCATCGGTCGCACGGCTGCGCGCCCTCGGCCTGACGGTGCACTTGTCCGAGCCCGGCCGCATCGAGGACATTGCCGGCGAACTGGAGCGCATCGGCCTGCTCGCCGGCACGGGGGCCGCCGCCGATGCCGCGGCGAAGGCGTTTCGCGAGCGTTACGCGAAGCTGGCCGCGCGCTACAGCCGGCGGCCGCCGGTGACCGTCTTCTACCAGATATGGAAGCAGCCCCTGATGACCGTGAACGGCAAGCAGATCATCAGCGACGCCATCCGACTTTGCGGCGGTCGCAACGTTTTCGAACAACTGCCGGTTCTGGCGCCGACCGTAACAGTGGAGGCGGTCATCGCCGTCAATCCGGAGGTGATTGTCGCCAGCGGCATGGGCGAATCGCGGCCCGAGTGGCTGGACGACTGGAGGCGCTGGACCACGCTGAAGGCTGTGGTCAGGGACAACCTCTACTTCGTTCCTCCCGACTTGCTGCAGCGCCATACGCCGCGCATTCTCGACGGCGCGGAGAAACTCTGCACGCATCTTGAAGCGGTGCGCGCCAAGCGCGGCAGCTAGGCCTGCCCGCCCTCGGTCGCGCGCCCGGTCGCCCTAGGCAATATCGACCTTCATCACCTCGGCCAGCGAGATGTTCGGCCGGTGGATGTAGAAACCCTGCGCCAGGTCGATGCCTTGCGCTACGACCTGGTCGAGCACCGCGCGGTCTTCGACATACTCGGCGACGTTGCGGATGCCGAGGTCCTTGGAGAGCGCCACGATGCTGCGCACCAGGGCCCGGTCCTTCTCGTTGTTCTTCATGCCCATGATGAAGTCGCCCTCGATCTTGAGGAAGTCGATGGGGAAGCGCTTGACGTAGTGGAACGAGGAGAAGCCCGAGCCGAAATCATCGATCGCCAGCTTGAAGCCTTCGCCGCGCAGGGTGACGATTAAACGTTCCAGCAGCGCCATGTTCTTGATCGTCTCGCGCTCGGTGATTTCGAACACCAGGCGCGTCGGATCGATCCTGAAGTTGCTCGCGATGCGTCGCGTTTCCTGCACGAAATCGTTCAGCACCAGCGCCCGCGGCGACATGTTGATGAACAGGTAGCCGCCATAGCCGGTTTCTTCGACCGCTTCCAGGGCCTTTTCCAGCTGGATGAAATCCAGCTTGTGCATCACGCCCATCTTTTCGGCGATCGCCACATACTCGTCGGCGATGACGTAGCTGCCGTCTTCCATGCGGATCCGGGAGAGGACTTCGATCGCTTCGACTTCGCCGGTGGCGACGTTGATGATGGGCTGGAAAAAGGGCACCACGCTGCGCTTTTCGACCGCGTTGAGGATCAGCATGCTCTTCTCGCCGAGCGTGCGGAAGACGTCGATGACGTCCTGCGCGTCGGGCACGACCACGCGGTTCTTGCCCTCCGCCTTGGCGCGATACATCATGTTGTCGGCGAAGAGGAAGAGGTCCTTCATCGCCACGGCATGGTCGGGATAGGTGGCCATGCCGATCGATACGGAGCCGCTGAGTTGCGCGCCGTCCGGCGCAGCCATGGCGACCCGGCCGGCGGATTCGATGATCCGCCAGGCCACTGCTTCCGCCGCCGGCAGGTCGGTTTCCGGCAGGATGGCGACGAACTCGTCGCCGCCGTAGCGGGACAGGAGATCGTCGTCGCGAATCGCCGTCCTGATGCCATCGACCAGCAATTGCAGGAAGGCGTCGCCGACGCCGTGGCCGTAGGAGTCGTTGATCGACTTGAAGTTGTCGGCATCGATCACCAGCAGCGTGAACTTTTTGCCGTGACGGGATGAGCGCACCACCTCGGCTTCGATCAACTCCCAGAACACGCGCTGGTTGTAGAGGTTGGTCAGGGGATCGCGCGTTGCGTAGTACTCGAGGTCCTTGGTGTACTTGTCGATGGCCTTGACCGAGCCCACCACGTTGAGCAGGGTGGCGAGGATGCTTTGCACCACCAGCAGGCGCATCGGGTCGGTTTCGTACTGCGGCTGCATGCCGATGCCGACGATGCCGCCGATCTTCGGCGCGTCGACCAGCAGCGACTTGATCTGCACGTCGATGTCCGCGGCATCGAGTTCGAGCGTGGCGCGGCTGGCATCGGCGACATTGTGTCTGATCTGGATCGAGCAGCCGGTTTCGAAAAACTGGGTTCGCTGCAAGACCTGCTGCAGGCTCGTCTCGCAAACCCGCCTGGTGTTTTCGGAAGGGCGGTTGCGCCAGAAGATCTCCAGGTCGTAGGCCTCCTCGCTGATCTTGAATACCGAGAACATCAGGTAGGCCGGTACCACGCTGTCGATATCGAGAATCAGCCGGCTGACGTAGTCGCGCCAGTCCTTGATGACCTCCGAACTGAGGACGAACTT
>CAIZHL010000534.1 GCA_903932755.1 uncultured beta proteobacterium | reverse complement strand
GATCAGGGGGCGGCGGAGGTATTGAGTGCCGTGTTCGCCGAGAAGGAACTCGGCCGCGATAAGCCCATCGCTGCCGACTATGTCGGAGTGCGTTTGACGAACCGCTATGTCTTTGGTTATGGCATGGACGTGAAGGGGGCCTGGCGCAATCTCCCGGCGGTGTACGCGGTGAAGGGCATGTGAGTATTGCGCTGCCGCACGCGCAAATTTTTTTTTGCCGAAGATGCCCACAGGGCTTGCATCCGGCGCGCGAATAGTGTTTCAATGCGTTTTTCCAAAACAAGAGGGGAATTGAATGAACAAGAGCGAACTGATCGATGCCGTAGCCGAGCGTGCCGAGCTGTCCAAGGCCGCAGTCAACAAGGCCATCGATGCCATGACCGAAGTTATTACCGCCGTAATTTCCAAAGGCAACCCGGTTGCCCTGATCGGCTTCGGCACCTTCAAGTCCGTGAATCGCGCAGCGCGTACCGGCAAGAACCCGAAAACGGGTGCCGTCCTGAAAATCGCCGCCAAGGCCGTACCGAAGTTCACCGCCGGCGCCGGCCTGAAGGCCGCCGTTGCAGGCAAGAAGCCCGTCGCCAAGAAGGCTGCACCGGCCAAGAAGCCGGCCGCCAAGCCCGCTGCGAAGAAGCCCGCCGCCAAGAAGAAATAAGCTTTCCGGCGCAATGAAAAAGGCAACCTGCGGGTTGCCTTTTTTTTATTTGTGCGGGGGAGCGGGCCGGGGCGTCTCCGCGGCGAAAGCGCGTCACCCCGGACTCCCGTGCGGCCGGTGTCCGCCGCGTCAACTTCCCTGGATTCCGGCGTGCGCCGGAATGACGGTTTGACGCTTCCCTAATCCAGTACGTGCGAGACCAGACCGTCGGCGAGTTTCGGCTCGAACCAGGTCGATTTCGGCGGCATCACGTTGTTGCTGTCGGCCACCGCCATCAGTTGGTCCATGCGCGTCGGATGCAGTGCGAAGGCGACTGCCATCTCTCCCGAGTCGACGCGCTTTTCCAGTTCGGCGAGGCCGCGGATGCCGCCGACGAAATCGATGCGCTTGTCGCGGCGCAGGTCGGCGATGCCCAGCAGCGGAGCCAGCGCATGGTCGGAGAGCAGCGAGACATCGAGGCTGGCGACCGGGTCCTGCGGCACCAGCGCCGGCTTGATGGTGAGCCGGTACCACTGCCCGGCGAGGTACATGCCGAATTCGCCGGGGCGCGCCGGCTGCACGCGGGCGGGGCTCTCCTCGACCGTGAACGCGGCGCCGAGCCGTGCCACCAGCGCCGACTTTTCCAGGCCGTGCAAATCCTTGACGACGCGGTGGTAGTCGAGGATCTTCATCTGGTGATGCGGGAAGATCACCGCAAGGAAGGCGTCGGCGGACAACTCCCGTCCTTCCTGGCGGCGTTCGGCGGCCACGCGCGAGGCGGCCGCCGAGCGATGGTGGCCGTCGGCGATGTAGAGCGCATTCATGGCGTCGAAGGCGGCCGTGATCGCGGCCATCCGCGCCGCATCGGTCAGTACCCAGATCTGGTGGCGGATGCCGTCGGCGGCGGTGACGTCAGCCGCCGGCGCGCCTTGCGCGATGGCGGCGATCAATTCATCGGCGACGCCCGATGCAGGATAGGCGAGCAGCACCGGCCCGGTCTGCGCGTTGAGCGCCCCGATCTGCCGCACGCGGTCGTCTTCCTTGTCGGGCCGCGTGAATTCGTGCTTGCGGATGCGATTGCTGTCGTAGTCGGCGACGCTGGCCGCGGCCACCAGGCCGGTCTGCACATGGTCGCCCATGGTCAGGCGATAGGCGTAGTAGCAGGGCGCGGAGTCGCGCGCGAGGATGCCGGCGGCAAGCATTTTCTGCAGGTTCTCGGCCGCCTTGGCATACACCTCCGGCGCGTAGGGGT
>CAIZHL010000533.1 GCA_903932755.1 uncultured beta proteobacterium | reverse complement strand
GCCAGCGCGATCATCTGCCGCGCATGGGTGCGCTGCGGCACCGGACCGGCCGAGGAAAGCGGCGGCACCTTGGCGCGCAGGGCGCCCGGCAGCAGCATGCGCACCGACTGTCCCAGCTTCATCGCCGCGCCGAACACCATCGAGCGCGGCAGCAGGTTTTTCAGCGCGCCGCGCATGAAGGCGTCGCTGCCGCTGCGCGGCACTTTCTGCTCGACCACTTCGCGGCCGATGTCGAGCAGGCGCGAGTAATGCACGCCGGAGGGACAGGTGGATTCGCAGGAACGGCAACCCAGGCAGCGATCGAGGTGCAGCCGGGTCTTTTCGGTCGGCTCGGTACCTTCCAGCACCTGCTTGATCAGGTAGATGCGGCCGCGCGGGCCGTCGAGTTCGTCGCCCAGCAACTGGTAGGTCGGGCAGGTCGCCGTGCAGAAGCCGCAATGCACGCAGCGGCGGAGGATCTCTTCGGCTTCGCGGCCGGCGGTCGTGTGGCGGATGAAATCGGCGAGGTGGGTTTCCATCAGGCCTCCTGCAGGGCCGTCCCAAGGGAGGCCTGCGCCCCCGCGGGGGGCAGCGAACATAGTGAGCGTGGGGGCTGTTTCATCTAGAACTCCGGGTACATGCGGCCGGGATTGAACACCCCGTAGGGATCGAAGCTCTGCTTGAGGCGGCGATGCACCTCCATCAGCGCCGGCTGCAGCGGCGCGAAAACGCCGGCGGACCGCTGCTCGCCCTGGCCGCCGCGGAACAGCGTGGCGTGACCGCCCGCCCCGGCCGCCACCTGCCGCAGATGCGCCGCATCGGCGTCGCCGCGCAGCCAGCGTTGCGCGCCGCCCCATTCGATCAACTGGGCACCCAGCAATTCCAGCGGCGCGGTAACAGAGGGGACCGACAAGCGCCACAGCGGAGCGTCGCCGGCGAAGAATGCAGCACTCTGATCGCGCAGGCCGTTCCAGAATTCATCCGCCGCCGCAGCGGCGAGCGGCTCGCCGCCGAGCTTGCGGCAGGCGGCGGCCACGGCGGCCTGCGCGCCCGACAGATGCACAGTCAGCACGCCGTCCTGCCAGCAACTCGCCACCAGCGGCAGGGGCTGTCCGGCCCAGCGGTTCATCGCCCCGAGCGCCTTGTCCTGCGGCATTTCGAACCGCAGGCTGGCATCCCCCGCCGGCAGCGGCAGCACCTTGAGCGAAACGTCGAGGATCAGGCCGAGGGTACCGAGGCTGCCCGTCATCAAGCGAGAAACGTCGAAGCCGGCGACGTTCTTCATCACCTCGCCGCCGAACTTGAGCACGCGGCCTTCGCCATCCATGATGCGGATGCCGAGGACGAAGTCGCGCAGGCTGCCCGCTGCCGCCCGGCGCGGACCGGAGAGGCCCGCGGCAACCACGCCGCCTACCGTCGCGCTGCCGAAACGCGGCGGCTCGCAGGCGAGGAACTGGCGCCGTGCCGCCAGCGCCGACTCCAGTTCCGCCAGCGGCGTGCCGCAGCGCGCGGTGACGACCAGCTCGGTC
>CAIZHL010000532.1 GCA_903932755.1 uncultured beta proteobacterium | reverse complement strand
CGCCGCCCACTTACGGCATCTACATCGCCGGCCTGGTGTTCCAGTGGCTGAAGCAGCAGGGCGGCCTGGCGGCGATCGAGAAACAGAACATCGCCAAGGCGAAGATGCTCTACGACTGCATCGACGCATCGAGCTTTTACGCCAACCCTGTGCGCAAGGAAGACCGTTCGCGCATGAACGTACCCTTCACCCTCAAGGACGCCGCGCTCGACGAGGAGTTCCTCAAGGGCGCCAAGGCCAAGGGCATGGTCCAGCTCAAGGGCCATCGCTCGGTCGGCGGCATGCGCGCTTCCATCTACAACGCCATGCCGGTCGCGGGCGTCGCCGCGCTGGTCGAGTACATGAAGGAATTCGAGGCGAGGTTTGCCAAATGAGCATGGCCAAGCCGATCAGCGTCCTGATCCTCAACCAGATCTCGCAGAACGGGCTCAAGCGCCTGCCGGCGGAGCGTTATCAGGTCGGCAAGGACATTGCCAGTCCGGACGCGATCATGGTCCGTTCGGCCGACATGCACAAGATGGACATCCCCGCATCCGTGCGGGCCATCGGCCGTGCCGGCGCGGGTACCAACAACATCCCCGTCAAGGCCATGTCGGCGCGCGGCGTTCCGGTATTCAATGCCCCCGGCGCCAATGCCAATGCGGTCAAGGAACTCGTGGTGGCCGGCATGCTGCTGGCCGCGCGCAACATCGGCGGCGCCATGACCTTCGTTTCGGCGCTGGAGCCGAAAGATCCCGACATGGAGAAGAAGGTCGAGGACGGCAAGAAGAATTTCGCCGGCTACGAACTTGCCGGCCATACCCTGGGCGTCATCGGGCTGGGCAAGATCGGCTGCCTGGTGGCCGACGTGGCGATCAAGCTGGGCATGAACGTGCTGGGCTACGATCCGGAAATCACCGTCGACGCCGCCTGGAGCCTGCCGTCACAGGTGAAAAAGGCCAATAGCGTGGCCGAAGTGCTGAAGAACGCCGATTTTGTTTCCATGCACGTGCCGCTGGTCGATGCCACGCGCAATATGATCGGCGCCGAGATGCTGGCGCACACCAAACATGACGCGGTGCTGCTGAATTTCTCGCGCGAAGGTGTGGTTGACGAGGCGGCGGTGCTTGCCGCGCTGGAGTCGAAGAAGCTCGGATGCTACGTCTGCGATTTCCCGAGTCCCCATGTCAACAACCACCCGAAAGTCATTGCGCTGCCGCATCTCGGCGCCTCGACCCGCGAGGCGGAAGAGAATTGCGCCATCATGGTCGCGGACCAGTTGCGCGAGTTCATGGAGCACGGCAACATCCAGAACGCGGTGAATTTTCCCAATGTCTCGATGCCGCGCGAGTCGAATTTCCGGCTCGCCGTCGCCAATTCCAACGTGCCCAACATGCTCGGCCAGATATCCACCGCAATGGCCAATGCCGGACTGAACATCCATAACATGGTGAACAAGTCGCGCGGCGAGATGGCCTACACGCTGCTAGACGTCGATAGCCAGGTCAAGCAGGGCGCGATCGACGCCATTGCCGGCATCGAAGGCGTGCTTGCGGTTCGGTACCTGCCCCTGGAGAGCTGAGGGTGGCGGATGACTCGCAAGAGCTGGGGAGCCTGCGCGACGGAATCGATGCGATCGATGGCGAACTGCTGCGCCTGATCAACGAGCGCGCCAAGCTGGCCCATCGCATCGGCGAGATCAAGCAGGGCAACATCTACCGGCCGGAACGCGAAGCGCAGGTGCTGCGCCGCATCGCCGAGAAAAATCCCGGTCCGCTGTCCGCCGAGGCGGCCCAGCGCATCGTGCGCGAGGTCATGTCGGCCTGCCTGGCGCTGGAACAGCCGCTGACCATTGCCTACCTCGGTCCGGCCGGCACCTATTCCGAATCGGCCGCACGCAAGCATTTCGGTGGCGCGCCGACGTTGCGGGCCTGCCCGGGCATCGATGACGTATTCCGCGCCGTTGAAGCCGGAAATGCGGATTACGGCGTGGTGCCGCTGGAGAATTCGACCGAGGGCGCCATCGGGCGCTCGCTCGACCTCCTGCTGTCCTCGCCCTTGCAGATCTGCGGCGAGATCAACCTGCCGATCCATCACAAGCTGATGGGGCAGGGTGGCAGTGCCGAAGGCGTCACCCGCATCTATTCCCATGCGCAGTCCCTGGCGCAGTGCCACGAGTGGCTGAATCGCAATCTGCCGCAGGTGCAGCGCGTTCCCGTCGCGAGCAATGCCGAAGCGGCGCGCTTGGCGGCCGCCGAGGCGGGAACGGCAGCCATTGCGGGCGATGCCGCAGCCGAACTGTACGGCCTGAACATAATCGCCGCCAACATCGAGGACGATCCCAATAACACCACGCGTTTTGCCGTAGTCGCCGGACACGATGCGGGGCCTTCGGGTTCGGACCGCACCTCGCTGGTGTGCTCGGCGCAGAACCGGCCGGGCGGGCTCTACCAGTTGCTGGCACCCTTCGCCGACAATGGCGTCTCCATGAGCCGGCTCGAATCGCGCCCGGCGCGAGGATTCGGCGGCAGCCGCTGGGAATACGTGTTCTACATCGACATCGAAGGTCATCGCAGCGAGCCCACGGTCGCCCGTGCCCTTGAGGAACTGCGCGGGCGGGCCGGCTTCGTCAAGTTGCTGGGCTCCTATCCCAAGGCGGTCTATTAGAAAGGTACACGCATGAGCATTGTTGAGCAGGCACCGTCCTACGTTCGCGCCATTTCTCCCTACATCCCCGGCAAGCCGATCACCGAACTGGCCCGCCAGATGAGCATCCCGGTGGAGAAGATCGTCAAGCTGGCCTCCAACGAGAATCCGCTCGGCATGAGCCCGAAGGCGCGCCAGGCGGTCGAAGCGGCGCTTGCCGGGATCGAGCGCTATCCCGACCAGTTCGACCTGATTGCGGCAATTGCCGAACGCCACGGCGTGGCCCAGGAACAGGTGGTACTGGGCAACGGCTCCAACGACGTGCTCGACCTGGCTGCCCGCGTCTTCCTCGCGCCGGGCCGTTCCGCCGTGTTTTCGAAGCATGCCTTCGCCGTCTATCCGCTGGCCTCGATGTCGGCCGGCGCCGAATGCATTGCCGCCGCGGCGAAGAACTACGGTCACGATCCGGCCGCCATGCTCGCCGCGATTCGTTCCGACACCCATGTGGTCTGGATCGCCAACCCGAACAATCCGACCGGCAACTTCCTGCCGCAGGCCGAGGTGCGTGCCTTCATCGAGAAGATTCCTTCGCACATATGCGTCGTGCTCGACGAAGCCTATACCGAGTACCTCGCTCCCGCCGATCGTGCCGACACGGTGGCCTGGATCAAGGATTTTCCCAACCTGCTGGTGGTGCGCACCTTTTCCAAGATCTACGGCCTGGCCGGATTGCGCGTCGGCTACGGCATCGGCCGTCCCGAGATGATCGACCTGCTGAACCGGGTGCGGCAACCCTTCAATGTGAATAACCTGGCCCTGGCCGGCGCCATCGCCGCGCTCAACGACCACGAGTTCCTCGCCCGCAGCTATGAATCGAACCGCAATGGCATGGAACAGATCCTCGCCGGACTCAAGCGACTCGGACTGGCGCACATTCCGTCGCACGGCAACTTCGTCACCTTCGAGGTGGCCGATACCGCAACCGTCAATGGCAAGCTCCTCAAGCAGGGCGTGATCGTGCGCCCGATCGGCGGCTACGGAATGCCGAACCACCTGCGGGTAACCATCGGCCTCGAAGCCGAGAACGCGCGCTTTCTCGACGCATTGGAAAAATCCCTCTGATGGCGCAAAGCAGGGTCGTCATCTGCGGCGTCGGGTTGATCGGCGGTTCCTTCGCGCTTGCGCTCAAGAAGTCGGCGCTGGCGCTACGGCGCGACTTGCAGGTGGTAGGCCTGGGACGCACCCGCGCTCCGCTGGAACAGGCCTTGCAACTAGGCGTGATCGATGCCATCGCGACCGATTGGGCCTCCGCTCTGGACGGTGCCGACCTGGTGCTGCTGGGCATGCCGGTGGGGCAGATGCCGGCGGTGATGCAGGCACTGGCGCCGCACCTGCAGCCACACACCATCGTCACCGACGGCGGCAGCACCAAGTCCGACGTGGTCGCGGCGGCACGCGTTGCGTTCGGCGACAAGATCGGGCAGTTCGTTCCCGGCCATCCGATTGCCGGCGCCGAAAAGAGCGGCGTGGCGGCGGCGCAAGCCGACCTCTACGTCGATAAGCGCGTGGTGCTGACACCTCTGCCGGAAAACTCCGCCGCCGACGTCAAGGCGGTGCGCGCGGTCTGGGAGCTTTGCGGCGCGAAGCTGTCGCAACTCGCCGCGGACGAGCATGACCGCGTCTTTGCCGCCGTCAGCCACCTGCCGCACCTGCTGGCTTTCGCTCTGGTGCACGACTTCGCCCAGCGCCCCAATTCGGATCAACTGTTCGGTTTGGCCGCGGGCGGCTTTCGCGATTTCACGCGCATCGCCAGCAGCCATCCGGAAATGTGGCGCGACATCTGCGTCGCCAACCGTCATGCCCTGTTGCAGGAACTCGACGCCTACATGGTCGAGTTGATGCGCACGCGTGTGCTGCTTGCCGGGGCCGATGCGGCTGGCCTCGAGTCGATGTTCAGCACTGCCCGCGAGCGACGCGACGCCTGGCTCGATTCGCTGCTGCCGCCGGGCGAGTGATGGACAGCCTGACCTTGCCCGCTTTGACGCGGGCCGCCGGCACCGTCCGCCTGCCGGGTTCCAAAAGCATTTCCAACCGCATGCTGCTCCTGGCGGCAGTGGCGCAAGGCACGACCGAAATCCGCGACCTGCTCGACTCCGATGACACGCGCGTAATGCTTGAGGCTCTGCAAAAAGTCGGCGTTGGCGTTACGGCGCTGGGCGGCAATGCCTGGCGTGTTACAGGCTGCGACGGCGTGTTCCCGGTGAAGGACGCCGACCTCTTCATGGGCAACGCGGGAACCGCGATCAGGCCGCTGACGGCGGCGCTGGCCTTGTCGGGCGGGCACTACCGGTTGTCGGGCGTGCCGCGCATGCACGAGCGGCCGATCGGCGACCTGGTTGACGGCCTGCTGCAGATCGGCGCCGATGTGCGTTACACCGGGAATCCGGGTTTCCCGCCGCTCGCCATCCATCCGGCGCAGGTCAAACTCGCGGCACCGATCCGTTTGCGCGGCGACGTCTCCTCGCAGTTCCTCACCGCACTCCTGATGGCACTGCCGCTGGCAGGCGAGGCGGCGGTGATCGAGATGACGACCGAACTCATCTCGCGGCCTTACGTGGAAATCACCTTGAACCTGATGGCGCGCTTCGGCGTCGAGGTGCAGCGCGACGGCTGGCTGCGGTTCACCATTCCCGCCGGGCAGCGCTATCGCAGCCCCGGCGTACTGCATGTCGAGGGCGATGCCTCGGCGGCCTCGTATTTCCTCGCTGCCGGCGCCATCGGCGGCGGCCCGGTGCGCGTCGAAGGTGTGGGCAGCGCCAGCATCCAGGGCGACGTGCGTTTCGCCGATGCGCTGCGGGCGATGGGCGCGCGCATCGAATGGGGCGAGAACTTCATCGAAGCCCGCGCGCCGGCCACAGGCAAACTCAAGGCCTTCGACCTCGACCTCAACCACATTCCAGATGCGGCGATGACGCTGGCCGTGGCCGCGCTGTTTGCCGATGGCCGCTGCGTGCTGCGCAATATCGCATCATGGAGGGTCAAGGAAACCGATCGCATCGCGGCCATGGCGACGGAATTGAGGAAACTCGGCGCGATCGTGGAGGAGGGGAGCGATTGGCTCGCCGTCTCGCCACCGCCGACTTTTCAGGGTGGTGTCGCCATCGACACCTACGACGACCATCGCATGGCCATGTGCTTCGCGCTGGCGGCGCTGGGCGGCGTAGCGGTCACCATCAACGATCCGGCCTGCGTTAACAAGACCTTCCCCGAATTCTTCGATGCGTTCGCCTTGATCGCAGCGCCGGTGGTCGCCATCGACGGACCTTCGGCGTCGGGCAAGGGCACGGTTGCACAGCGGGTCGCCAACACGCTCGGCTTTCACTTCCTCGACAGCGGCGCCCTGTATCGCCTCACCGCGCTTGCCGCGATGAAGGCCGGGGTGGCGCTGGAGGACGAGGCGGGAGTCGCCGCGCTCGCGGGGGAACTTCCGGCGGATTTCGAGGGTGACCGGATTCTTCTTTCAGGAGAAGATGTTACCGAGGGGATCCGGGCCGAAGAGGTCGGCGTCGGCGCCTCGAAAGTGGCCGCGTTGCCGGCCGTGCGCAACGCCCTGCTGGCCCGTCAACGAGCCTACCGGCGCTTCCCCGGCCTGGTCGCGGACGGTCGCGACATGGGCTCGGTGGTCTTCCCTGGAGCGGCGGCCAAGGTGTTTCTGACGGCCTCGGCCGCCGCCCGTGCAGAAAGACGCCATAAACAGTTGATCGCAAAGGGGATGCCTGCTAACATGCACGCCCTTTTACAGGATTTGCAGGAACGGGATGCGCGCGACGCCCAGCGCAGCGTGGCTCCCCTCAGGCAATGCGACGATGCCAACCTGGTGGATACCACCGAGATGAACATCGAAGCGGCAGTGGCAGCCGTCATGACGATCGTCCGGCAGCAGCCCTTGTGATTCACGTATAAGGAATTGTCATACCCGAAATGCAGCACAGCAACGGTGTCGCAAGGGCCGCCCGGCCACTGCGGCGAAACTCAACCAACCCGTCACTCCGGTGACATCCCTCCGTAAGGTCCCTCACTCAATGTCTACTGCAGCTATTGCCGAAGCTTCACAAGCTTCACCCATGGAGAGCTTTGCCGCTCTGTTCGAAGAAAGCCTCCAGCGCCAGGAAATGCGTGCCGGTGAAGTCATCACCGCCGAAATCGTCCGCATCGACCAGAACTTCGTGGTCGTCAATGCCGGCCTCAAGTCGGAAAGCATGATCCCGGTCGAGGAATTCCACAATGAACGTGGTGAACTCG
>CAIZHL010000531.1 GCA_903932755.1 uncultured beta proteobacterium | reverse complement strand
GTCGAGCACCGGCGCTGGATGGTGGCCTTCGGCTTCGGCCTGATCCATGGCTTCGGATTTGCCAGCGTGCTGGCTGAACTGGGCTTGCCGCAGGAGACGCTGGTGCTGTCCCTGCTCGGCTTCAACCTCGGCGTCGAGGTCGGGCAACTGGCTATCGTCGCGGTGTTTCTGCCTGTGGCTTACGCGCTGCGCGCGACGCCCTTTTATCACCGCGTGGTATTCGTCGGCGGCTCGCTGGCAACACTGGCGATCGCGCTGATCTGGTTCGCCGAGCGGGCCTTCGACCTGAAACTGATCAGCGCCTGAAGCGGCATCGGGCCCGATGCGCCGCCCCGGGACTTGCGGGCGCGGCGGTTACCTCAAGCAGCTAAAGGGGACCGAGGCAGCCTGCCCTGGCCGCTGCCCTGCCGACTGCATTCAACTGATCCGCTTTGGTCTTGTCATCGAGCGCACCGTTGAAAAACAACCTGTCGGCTTGCACGGCAAAGTCCTGGCAACTCGGCGGGCTGACAAGAATCCGGGTCCGGTACTGATAGGCGCTTGTCGCGTCGTTCTGGACCACGGGTTGATAGGGATTGGACCCGGGCGGTGGCGGCTTGGGCGCGGGCGCTACCGGAGGGACGGGCGCGGCGGCGTTTGCAGCGATCGGGGCGACGAGTGCAATCGTCAAAGCGCAAGCCATGGCTGTGAATGCGGTCGTTGTGATCCTGGACATCGTCTATCTCCTCGTCACGGGGTTCTGGTCCATGTCCGCCCGGCGTTGCCGGCGCGAAGACCAATGACAGTGATTTGATACTAGCGCATTTTGCCGCGGCAGGCACTCATGGTTCTGTCTGGCGTCGATCGTGCTCGGCCCACAAGGCCCGGGCGAAAGCTTTCCAGGCCGGACCGCCATGCGTATCGATATTTTCGTTGGCGCTTTCCTTCATCACAGTCAGCATCAGTTGCGCCAGTCCGAAGAGTTCGAGGCGCGCCCGATCCAGCGGTTCGTCGGCTTCGCAGCCAGTCGCTCCAATCCGGCAGTCCAGGGCCTGGCGCGCCAGTTCGCGTACCTGTACGGCATTGTTCCAGTCGATGCCGAGGATCACGCCCTTGGTCTCGATCTCGTGCTCGATCTGCCCGGCCTGGCGCGAGAAATTCTCGAAACCGCTCATGCCCTGGTCTTTCTGGCGCGACCCGCAGCTTTCGGCTTGGCCGCAAGCGTCGTGCGCGCGGTGAGGAAGCGCTCCAGGTAGCGCCCGGTGTAGCTGCCATTGACCTTCGCCACGTCTTCCGGCGTTCCCGCGGCGATGATGCGGCCGCCGCCGTCGCCGCCTTCCGGGCCGAGGTCGACGATCCAGTCGGCGGTCTTGATCACATCCAGGTTGTGTTCGATCACCACCACGGTATTGCCGTGGTCGCGCAGGCGGTGCAGCACGGAGAGCAGCATTTCGATGTCCTGGAAATGCAGTCCGGTGGTCGGCTCGTCGAGGATGTAGAGGGTGCGCCCGGTGTCGCGCTTGGAAAGTTCCAGCGCCAGCTTGACGCGCTGCGCCTCGCCGCCCGACAGCGTGGTGGCCGACTGCCCGAGCTGGATGTAGGACAGCCCCACGTCGACCAGCGTCTGCAACTTGCGCGCCACCACCGGCACCGCGTCGAAGAATTCTCGCGCCTGCTCGACCGTCATCTGCAGCACTTCGTGGATGGTCTTGCCCTTGTAGCGCACTTCCAGCGTCTCGCGGTTGTAGCGCTTGCCGTGGCAGACATCGCAGGGGACGAAGATGTCGGGCAGGAAGTGCATTTCCACCTTGATCATGCCGTCGCCCTGGCACGCCTCGCAGCGCCCGCCCTTGACGTTGAAGGAAAAGCGCCCCGGGCTGTAGCCGCGTTCGCGCGATTGCGGCACGCCGGCGAAGAGTTCGCGGATCGGCGTCAGCAGGCCCGTGTAGGTCGCCGGGTTGGAGCGCGGCGTGCGGCCGATGGGCGACTGGTCGACGTTGATCACCTTGTCGAAGAACTCGAGGCCTTCGATCTCGCGGTGCGCCGCCGGCTCGACGGCCGAACCATACAGGTGGCGTGCGGCGGCGGCGTAGAGCGTGTCGTTGATCAGCGTCGATTTGCCCGAACCGGAAACACCGGTGATGCAGGTCAGGAGGCCGACCGGAATCTGCAGGTCGACCTGCTTCAGGTTGTTGCCGCTGGCGTTGCGAATCTTCAGCTCACGAAGCGCGTTGGGCGGCGTACGCTTGGCCGGGATGGCGATCTCGCGCCGGCCCGAGAGGAAGGCGCCGGTCATCGAGGCGGTGTTGGCCGCCACCTGCTTTGGCGTGCCTTCGGCCACCACGCGGCCGCCGTGCTCGCCGGCGCCCGGCCCCATATCCACCACGTAGTCGGCGGATTCGATGGCTTCCAGGTCGTGCTCGACCACGATCACCGTGTTGCCCAGGTCGCGCAGGTGGAACAGCGTTTCCAGCAGGCGCGAATTGTCGCGCTGGTGCAGGCCGATCGAAGGTTCATCCAATACATACATCACGCCCGTCAATCCCGAACCGATCTGCGAAGCCAGGCGGATGCGCTGCGCCTCGCCGCCGGAAAGCGTCTCCGCCGAGCGATCGAGCGACAGGTAATCGAGGCCAACGTTGATCAGGAAGGACAGGCGCGCGGTGATTTCCTTGAGGATTTTTTCGCCGACCTGCGCCTTCTGCCCAGTCAGCTGCAGCAGGTTGAAGAAGTCGCGAGCTTTGATCAGGGACAGGCGGCTGATGTCGGAAATCGTCTTGCCGCCGACGAAGACGTGGCGCGCCTCGCGCCGCAGGCGCATACCGCCGCATTCGGGGCAGGGCTTGTTGTTGAGGTACTTCGACAACTCCTCGCGCACCGCCATCGAGTCGGTCTCGCGGTAACGGCGTTCGAGGTTGGGAATGATGCCCTCGAAGGCATGGGTGCGGTCGAAGCGGGTGCCCTTCTCGTTCAGGTACTTGAACTTGATCTGCTCCTTGCCCGAGCCGTAGAGCACGATGTTGGCCGTCGCGACCGGCAGTTTTTCGAAGGGAAGGTTGGTATCGATGCGATAGTGCGCGGCCAGCGATTCCAGCATCTGGAAATAGAACTGGTTGCGCCGGTCCCAGCCTTTGATCGCACCCGCCGCGAGCGACAGGTGAGGGTAGGCCACCACGCGCGCCGGGTCGAAGAACTGGATCTGGCCTAGGCCGTCGCATTTGGCGCAGGCGCCCATCGGG
>CAIZHL010000530.1 GCA_903932755.1 uncultured beta proteobacterium | reverse complement strand
TGATGGAGGCCAAATTAGCGGGACTGGCCACGGCGATCGAACTACGCCGAAAGCAGGACATTGCAGCGGCGACGGCGATGGTCAGCGGCGCTGAGGGCAAGCGATTGATGGATGCAATTCGGGCGGAGATGAAGGGATTCATCGCGATCGAATCGGCCGCGCTGGCGCTGAACCTGGAAAGGTTTCAGTCGAACATGCGGCAGTTGTTCGGGATCATCGTGGGTGCCAGTCTGCTCGCGCTGTTGGCCGCGCTTTCGTTTGCGATGCTGATCTATCGGGAAACGCAGCAACGGGTCCGGAATCTGGTTCAACTGGAAACCCAGCGGTTGCTGGATGTCCAAAAGGAGCTGAACGGGCACCTGCAATTGGCGAACACGACGTTGCAGGTCAGCGAGGCGAAGCTTGCGGTTACGCTTCATTCCATCGGCGACGGGGTGATCGCCACGGATCCGGCCGGGGTGGTGACGGTGCTGAACCGCGTTGCCGAGCAGCTTACCGGCTGGACCCAGGCGGAGGCGATCGGCCGCCCGGTGGACGACATCTTTCACATCATTCACCGGGAAACCCGCCAGCCCTCCGTCAATCCGATCAAGGAAGCGCTGGCCCAAGGCACGATCCATGCCATGGCCAACCACATCCTGCTGATCTCACGCGATGGCTCGGAGTGCGCCATTGCGGACAGTTGCGCGCCGATTCTCGACCGCGACGAAAGGGTGAGCGGAGCGGTGCTGGTGTTCCGCAACGTCACCGAGGAATATGGCACGCGGCAATCCTTGCGCGATAGCGCCGCGCTGGTGCAGACGATCCTCAATACGGTGGTGGACGGCATCGTCACGCTCGAGGCGAACGGCGGCATCGTCGAGCGGGCCAATTCTGCCGCCGAGCGCATGTTTGGTTACCCGGCGGCGGAACTTGTCGGCCAACAATTCAGCCTGCTGATACCGGAGCTGGAGCGGGATCAACGCAAGGATTCCCTTGAACATTTCATCGCGAGCGACGAAGCGCGCACCGTTGGCGTCGGGCGTGCGGCCATGGGCCGGCGCAAGGATGGCAGTTCGTTCCCGGTGGAAATAACGGTCAGTGAAATGTGGCTGGGTGAGGTGCGTTACTTCACCGGAATTCTACGCGATGTCACCGCGCGCAAGGCGGCGGCGGGGGTGCTGCTCAAGGCGGGGGACCTCCAGAGCGCGATCTTCAACAGCGCCAACTTCTCCAGCATCGCCACCGACGCGAAGGGCGTCATCCAGATCTTCAACGTCGGTGCGGAGCGGATGCTGGGCTACACGGCCGCCGAGGTGCTGAACAAGATCACGCCGGCCGACATTTCCGATCCACAGCAAGTGATCGCACGCGCGAAAGCGCTGAGCATTGAACTCGGAACTCCAATCGCGCCGGGCTTCGAGGCGCTGGTGTTCAAGGCCTCGCGCGGCATCGAGGACATCTATGAGTTGACGTACATCCGAAAAGACGGCAGCCGTTTCCCGGCGGTCGTGTCGGTCACGGCGTTGCGCGACGCGCAGGACACAATCATCGGCTATCTGTTGATCGGCACCGACAACACCGCACGCAAGCAGATTGAAGCTGAGCGAACACGGCTCGACCAGGTACTACTGGACAAGAACACCGAACTGGAGAATGCCCGGTTTGTTGCGGAAACAGCCAACCTGGCAAAATCGGATTTTCTTTCCAGTATGAGCCATGAGCTGCGCACGCCGCTCGGCGCCATTCTCGGCTTTGCACAACTCCTGGAATCCAGTGTTCCGCCGCCAACTCCTGCTCAGAGGCGAAATATCGATCAGATTCTCCAGGCCGGGTGGTACCTGCTGGAGCTGATCAACGAAATTCTCGATCTCGCGCTGATCGAGTCGGGCAAGCTCTCCTTGTTGCTTGAACCGGTATCCTTACCTGAAATCATGCGCGAATGCGAGACCATGGTGGAACCGCAGGCGGAAAAACAAGGCATCAGTGTGACCTTTCTCCATTTCGACACGCCTTGCTTTGTCAATGCCGACCGAACACGGTTGAAACAAATTCTCATCAACCTTCTTTCCAATGCGATCAAATACAACAAGGCAAGTGGAACGGTAACCGTGGCGTGTACCCGAAGCCTCCAGGATTCGATTCGTATCAGCGTCCAGGACACGGGTAATGGGCTAACCTCTGAACAACTTGCACAACATTTCCAGCCGTTCAATCGTCTCGGGCAGACTGCAAATATATCACAAGGCACAGGAATCGGCCTGGTGGTGTGCAAGCGGTTAGTCGAATCGATGGGCGGTATTATCGGCGTTGAGAGCATGGTCGGGAAGGGTAGTG
>CAIZHL010000529.1 GCA_903932755.1 uncultured beta proteobacterium | reverse complement strand
TCGTCGGCGTCGCCTGGATCGGCTTCGACCAGCCCAGGCGCATGGGCAACGGCGAAACCGGCGGCGCGGCGGCACTGCCGATCTGGATCGGCTACATGGAGCACGCCCTCAAGGGTGTTCCCGAAAGCTGGCAGGAAACCCCGGAAGGACTGGTGCCGATCGTCGCCCATGACCCGTCGGGCAAGAGCGCCAAGGAACTGGTCTACAAGGAGCACCTGCCTGCCCCGGCGGCGGACGCGGATGCGGAAGAGCCGAAGCAGGAACCGGCACCGGTGGTGGATGCCAAGCCGCGACTGGTGGAAAAGCCCGCAGCGGAAAAAGCGGCTGCCGAAAAACCGGCGGCGCCGAAACCGCCGGAGAAAAAGAACTAGAGCGCGACCATGACCCCGGCCTGCTCGGAGACGGTGCGCGAAAGTGCCGCGAGCAGTTCCTCGCCGTCGCGGGTACCGAGCCAGCGACCGCCTTCGGGCCGAAAGTGATACCCCCCCGACTTGGCCGCCACCCAGATTTCGCGCGCAGCACCGTGGCGATTGACGATGATCTTCGACCCGTTTTCGAACTCGATCTCGATCACGCCGCCGGGTTTGGTCTCAAAATCGAAATCGACAACGCCATTCTCGCTGGCCGCTTCCAGCGCCGTCTCGATACGTGCCAGTTCGGCGTCGGCCGCCAGCATGAATTCCCGCTCTTCCATCGCATTCAGCCTTCAGGGCAAAAAACAGTCAACAGGATACAGAATGTCGCTGGCGGTGCGCGCCGCATATACTTACGCATTCAGATTTCAGCCCCGTGCCCGATGAAACCCATGCGCCTTCTGTCCCTCCTCGCAGCCATCCTCGCCATCGCCGGCTGCGGCACCAAGACCCCGCTCACCCTGCCCCCCCCGGCGCAGCCCGCAGTCAAAGGCGCCGCGGCGCCGGCGCCGGCACCCGCCGCTGCCGGCAAAGTCGCCGAGCCCGGCCGATGAGCCTGACGTCGATGGGCAAGAACGGACTTCAGGTCGAGTCCGTCCCCTTGAGCGAAGTTGCGCAGCGCTTCGGCACGCCGTGCTACGTCTACTCGCGTGCCGCGCTGACCGCCGCTTACGGCGCCTACCGCGACGCGCTGCAGGCCCACGGCCTGGCCGGGCGCTCGCTGATCTGCTACGCGGTCAAGGCCAACTCCAATCTCGCCATTCTGAATCTCTTCGCCCGGCTCGGTGCCGGCTTCGACATTGTCTCCGGCGGTGAACTGGCGCGCGTCCTGGCGGCGGGAGGAACGGCGGACAAGGTCGTGTTCTCCGGCGTCGGCAAGTCGCGCACCGAGATGCGCGCGGCTCTGGAAGCAGGCATCCACTGCTTCAATGTCGAGTCGGCCAGCGAACTCGAACAGCTCAGTGAAGTCGCCGGCAGTGTCGGCCGGCGCGCGCCGGTGTCCTTGCGCGTCAATCCCGACGTCGACGCGAAAACCCATCCCTACATTTCCACCGGCCTGAAAACCGCCAAATTCGGCGTCGCCTTCGGCGAAGCCTTCGATCTCTATCGCCGCGCCGCCAGCCTGGCGCACATCTCGGTGAAGGGCATCGACTGCCACATCGGCTCGCAATTGCTCGACCCCGCACCCGCGGCCGAAGCCGCCGACAAGGTACTGGCGCTGGTCGACCGCCTGGCTGCGGCCGGCATCGCGCTCGAACACATCGACCTGGGCGGCGGCATGGGCATCCAGTACCGCGCCGACGAACCGGCGCCGGCGGCCGCCGCCTACCTCTCGCCGATGCTGGCCAGACTCGCCGGACGCCGCGAGAAGCTGGTATTCGAACCCGGCCGCTCGCTGGTCGGCAATGCCGGACTCCTGCTGACCCGCGTCGACGTGCTGAAGCCCGGCGAGGAAAAGCACTTCGCCGTGGTCGACGCGGCGATGAACGACCTGATGCGCCCGGCGCTCTATGACGCCTGGCACGACATAGTAAAAGTCGGCGCTGGCGATACGGCAACAAGCGCGGCGACAGGCGCGTCAATGTCCTACGAAATCGTCGGCCCGGTCTGCGAATCGGGCGATTTTCTCGGCCACGACCGCGAGCTGGCACTGAACGAGGGCGATCTGCTCGCCATTCTTTCGGCCGGCGCCTACGGCATGGCCATGGCATCCAACTACAACAGCCGGCCGCGCGCCGCCGAAGTCATGGTCGACGGCGATGCGATGCATCTGATCCGCCGCCGCGAGAATATCGCGGAACTCTTCGCCCCCGAAACGGTACTGCCCTGATGCGCAATGCCCTCCTCGCCTGCCTGACCCTTGGCCTCCTTGCTGCCTGCGGCCAGAAGGCCGAGGAGAAGAAAGCGGTGCCGCCGCCCGCGCTGATCACGGTGACGCAGGCGGTCAAGGGCGACTTCGAAGTCGTGCTGGAAACACTGGGCAACCTCGAAGTACTCGCCGATCCGAAGGTCGGCGCCGAAGTCGCCGGACGGGTGACGCAGGTCCTGGCCCGCGCCGGCAAGCAGGTCAAGGCCGGCGAACTGCTGGCGGTGATCGATGCCGGAGATGTCGCCCTGCAGAACAAAGCCGACGAAGCCGAGGCGCGACGAATCGAGGCGCTGGCGAAACAGCAGGAAAAACTCGCCGAGCGGCAGCAGGCGCTGATGGACAAGGGCTTCCTGTCGAAGAACGCCGGCGAGGACGTCGCCGCCCAGCGGGCAGCACTCGCCGCACAGCATGAAGCGGCGCGCGCGCGGGCCGACAACAGCCGGCGCTCGGTCGGCAAAACGCAGGTGCGGGCGCCGATCGACGGCATCGTCGAAGTGCAGATCGTTTCGCCCGGTGATTACGTCAAGGTCGGCGATCCGCTGTTCAACCTGGTCTCGCCGAAAAAGCTGCGCGCCCACCTGCCCTTCGCCGAAAGCGTCGGCCCGCGCCTGAAGCTCGGCCAGGAAGTCCGGCTGGTCTCGCCGCTGGCGCCGGGCAAGGTCTTCGCCAGCCGCATCAAGGACATCCGCCCCGGCATCGTCGAAGGCAGCCGCAGCCTGGACGTGCTGGTCGACATCGACAACGACGGCAGCCTGCGCGGCGGCGGCACGGTCAATGCCGCAGTGATCGTCTCGGCCAGGGCCGAAGCCCTGACCGTGCCGGAACAAAGCATCGTGCTGCGTCCCGCCGGCAAGGTGGTGTATGTCATCGCCGACGTGGACGGGCAAAAGAAGGCACAGCAAAAGCCGGTCAAGGTGGGCTCCAAACGCGGCGGCCGCATCGAGATCCTCGAAGGCCTCGCCGGCGGTGAAACCATCGCCCTCGACGGCGCCGGCTTCCTCACCAATGGCGCCGCGGTCGCCATCAAGGAACCGGCGAAGACGGGCGGCGCCAAGGCTGCCGCCACGCCAGCGGTTCCCGAAGGGACGCAGCGCGTTGGCGCTGGCGGCACGGCGACCGCCGGCGCAACAGACGCACCAGGCGCCAAAGACGCCGCCAAACCCGAAGCCAAATGACCCTGCCCGAGCTTTCCGTCAAGCGCCACGTCCTGGCGTGGATGGCGAACGCCGTGCTGGTGCTGTTCGGGGTAATCGCCTTCACCCGCATCGGCATGGACCGGCTGCCCTACATCGAGTTTCCTGTGGTCTCCGTCACCACCGCGCTGAAGGGCGCCAATCCCGACATCGTCGATTCGAGCGTCACCAACCTGATCGAAGGCGCCGTCAACAGTGTCCCCGGCATCGAGCACATCCAGTCGACCTCGTCGCCGGGAGTCTCGGTGGTGAACATCACCTTCGGCCTGGAGAAGAACGTCGATGTCGCCTTCACCGAGGTCCAGTCCAAGGTCAACCAGGTGCTGCGTCGCCTGCCCAAGGACGTCGATCCGCCCGTAGTCGCCAAGGTGGAAACCAACGCCTCGCCGATCTTCTGGATGGCCGTGCAGGGCGACCGCACCCAGC
>CAIZHL010000528.1 GCA_903932755.1 uncultured beta proteobacterium | reverse complement strand
GGCGTAGATATTGGGATAGGTGGTCTGCAGGAACTCGTTGGTGTCCACCGTGCGTGTGGTGGCAACGCCGATCTCCTCCAGGCCGTAGCCTTTGAGGTTGGCGACGCGGCCTACCGCCACCAGCACGGCATCGAAGGGAATGCGCACCTCGCGCTCCTCATGTTCGGCGATCAGGATCTTCTCGCCGTTCTCGATGACGAACTGTTTGGCCTTGTGGTTGACCAGCACATCGACGCCCTCCTGACGAAAGCGCGCGGCGACCAGGTCCGAGACCTCGGGGTCTTCGCGGATCATCAGGCGCGGCAGCATTTCGACTTGCGACACTTTCGAACCAAAGCGGGCGAAGGCCTGCGTCAGCTCGCAGCCGATCGGCCCGCCGCCCAGCACCACCAGGCGCCTGGGCAGTTCGCGCAAGTTCCAGACATTGTCGGAAGTCAGGTAACCGACCTCCTCGATGCCGGGAATCGGCGGCACGAAGGGCCGCGCGCCGGCGGCGATGACGATGCTGCGCGTGCTCATGCGCTCGACGGCGCCGTTGTGGCGCGTGAGCTCGACTTCCCAGGGCGAGACGATCTTCGCGCTGCCCTCGATCACCTCGACGCCGAGGCCGGTGTAGCGTTCGACGGAATCGTGCGGTTCGATCTCGCGCACCACTCGCTGCACGCGCTCCATGACCTCGGCAAATGAAAAGTCGGCGCTGGCGCTACGGCAACCGAACTCCGCCGCGCGCCGCGTGTGCGACAAAAACTTCGCCGAACGGATCAGCGCCTTCGACGGCACGCAACCGGTGTTGAGGCAATCGCCGCCGAGCTTGTGCTTCTCGATCAGCGTCACCTTCGCCTTCACCGCCGCCGCGATGTAGGCCGTGACCAGGCCCGCGCTGCCGCCGCCGATGACGATGATGTTGCGGTCGAACTTTGCCGGCCGGGTCCAGCGCGCATAGACCTTGCGCGCCTTGATCGCGTCGACGATCTTCTTGGCGATCAGCGGAAAGATGCCGAGCAGGGCAAACGAGGCGATCAGGCCCGGCGAAAGGATGCCGCGCAGGCTGGAAATGCCGGCCAGCTGGGTGCCCGCATTCACGTACACCAGCGTGCCGGCCAGCATGCCGAGCTGGCTGACCCAGTAGAAGGTCGCCGCACGCATGGAGGTCAGGCCCATCAGCAGGTTGATCAGGAAGAAGGGGAACACCGGCACCAGGCGCAGCGTGAACAAGTAGAAGCCCCCCTCCTTCTCCACTCCCGCGTTGATCGCCCGCAGGCGGTCGCCGAAGCGCGCCTGCACCCAGTCGCGCAGCAGGAAGCGCGAAGCGAGGAAGGCCAGCGTGGCGCCGAGGCTGGAGGCGAAGGACACGATCACCGTGCCCCACAGCAGGCCGAACACCGCGCCGCCGGCGAGCGTCATGATCGCCGCGCCGGGCAGGGACAGCGCCGTCACCGCGACGTAGATGACGAAGTAGATGCCGGCGGTCAGCCAGGGATGGGACTGGCGATAGGCGTCGAGCGCCGCCTGCTGCGCTTTCAGCGCATCGAGGCTGAAAAAGCGGCCGAGGTCGAGCGCAAAGTACAGCACGACGAGCGCGACAACGGCGGCAAGGACGGAGAGTTTGCGTAACGACATGGAGTTTCCCAGGCTAAAGCAGCTTCAGCGCCTTGGCCAGATAATCGAAGAACAGACAATACAGCAGGATCGGCAGCGGCAAGCCGAGCAAGGTACCCATGAGGTAGGGCCGCAAGCGGACTCCGGACATCGCCAGCGTGTAGTTGAGCGCCGGCACGGTCTGGAACAGCATGCGCAGCACGACGATGCTTGCAACCGGACGCTCATCGAGCCGGCCCAGCAGGTAGGTCGCAACCCGGTTGTCCATGCGGCGCAGCGCGTCGCCGCCGACAAAGCGGATGACGAGGAAGGTCATCACGCAGGAAACGCTGGCGGCGACGTAGGTCACCATCCCACCCGGGCCGCGCCCCAGGGCCAGGACCGCCGCCGCGAGGAACAGCCAGCCGGGAATCTGGATCAGGTTGCCCAGCGAAAACAGCAGGACGAAAACCAGCAGGCCACCGAGCAAGTTGTCGCGGATCAACTGCTGCAGGAAGGCCACGGTGAAGTGCTCCCTGAGGCCCGTCAGCGCGAAGACGGCGTACAGGATCGCCAGGAACAGCAGCACCGCGAGCAACCTCTGGTACTTTCGCAGCAGCGACATTCGGACTCCCGCCTCGCGCGCCATGGCAGGCATCGCGCCTGGATCAGCGCATTCTATGTCCATGATCGCGGCGCGCTATCAGGTGGTCGATCGATATGCCCCCCGGCCCGCGCGCGATCAGGAACAGCAGCACCGCGGCCCAGACGCCGTGGGTCGGCCAGGCATCCGGATACACCAGCAGTTGTATGGTCGCCGTCATCACCAGCAGCGCCAGCGCCGAAAAGCGCGTGGCGAGGCCGAGCAGGATCAGCAGCGGAAACAGGTGTTCGGCAAAGGCCGCCATGGGCGCGGCCAGTTCGGGCGGCACCAGCGGCAGCTTGTATTCGTCGCGAAACAGCGCCACCACGGAATCCGAAAGCTGCGGCAGGCCGAGCTGGAACTCACCATTGACGATGTCGATGGCAAAGCCCTGCACCTTGGTCTGGCCCGACTTCCAGAACACCGCGGCGATCGAGAAGCGGCCGAGCAAGGCGATCGCGTCGTCCGGAATGCGTTGCAGCGTGGCGACGCCGGCGCGCAGCAGCCGCACCGGCAACGGGCAGGCGCCTCTGGCGGCGCTGGATGTAGCGAGCGTGTTCATGCGACGGAGTTCCTCGGAGTGGTGATGCCGGTGATCGCACCGCAGCTGATCAGCAGGGCCAGGGTCGCCGCCGGGTCGAAATCCGCGTCGGCGGCCATGGCCGCGGCGCCTGCCTGGGCAAGGCTGGCAGCCTGCTGCAGCCGGCCGATGAAAAGTGCCGTGCCCGGCCCGACGCGACGGATCTCGACTTCCAGACCGTTGCGCCACAGCAGCGCCGCCTCGGCCTGTGCCGGATCGACGGCGGCCAGCGCCAGCGCCGGTGAGTCCGCCTGATGCGCGGCCCATAGTGACACCACGGCATGCACCGATGGCAACACCAACAGCGCCGGATGCAGCGTAAGCCGCGCCTGCGGCAGGCCATCCGGATCGGCCAGCACGGCGCCGATGCGCTCGGGCGTGATCGCATCGACGTCGGCCGCATGCCAGGCCATCACGCGCAGGTATTCAAGGTGCGCGATGTCGGCCAGGTAGGGCAGCCCGGCGACCGGCGGAAAATCCTCGATGAAGCCGGCGAAGCCGTCGCCATACAGCGCCAGCACCGGCGAGCGCGGCGGCTTCACGCGCACGAATTCGCGCGCCATGGCACGGAAGAAGTCCTCGCCGACCAGCGCCTGCGTCACCGGAAAACTGTCCGCCAGCGCATCGACCAGGCCGACGACGACATTGTTGCGATATACCGCGAAACGCTTCTCCGGCGCCGACCCGTTCCAGGTGAGCAGGCCCGGCGGGCAAGTCGCAGCGGGCGCCAGCAGGCCCTCAGCGAAGGCGTCCAGCCCGCTCACGCCGCGACCCCATGCGCGGCAGGCTGCAGCCGCTCCAGGATGCGTTCCGCATGGCGCGCCTCGGCCAGCAGCACCGGCAGCGCCGGAATGTCGTTGTCGCGCTCGATCAGGGTCGGCAGCGCGCCGATCAGGTCCAGCGCGTGGCAGTACAGCGCCCACACGACTTCGGCCACCGGCGCGCCGTGGCTGTCGATCAGGAGCGGCGCGCCGGCGCCATCGCTGTCCTCGGCAAAGCCGGCGAGGTGGATCTCTTCCACCGCATCAAGCGGCAGCGCGGCGAGGTAGTCGCGCGCATCGCGGCCATGGTTGGTGCAGGAGACATGGACGTTGTTCACATCGAGCAGCAGGCCGCAGCCGCTGCGGCGCACCACCTCGCCGATGAAATCCGCCTCAGCCATCGTGGACGCGGCGAACTCGACGTAGGTGGCAGGGTTTTCCAGCAGCATGCGGCGCTTGAGGCGGTCCTGCACGCGACCGATGTGCGCGCAGACGCGCTCCAGCGTGGCGGCGTCGTAGGCCACCGGCAGCAGGTCGTTGAGGAAAACGCCGCCGTGGCTGGACCAGGCCAGGTGTTCGGAAAAGGATTCGGGCTGGTAGCGATCGAGCAAGGCCGCCAGTCGGTCGAGGTGGCCCTCGTCGAGCGGCCCCTCGCCGCCGATCGACAGGCCGACGCCATGGATCGACAGCGGATAACGCTCGCGGATGCGCGTCAGGTAATGGTGGAAGGGACCGCCGTCCACCATGTAGTTCTCGGCGTGGATTTCGAAGAAGCCGATGTCCGGCGCCGTGTCGAGGATCGCGCGAAAGTGCTCGGGCTTGAGCCCGATCCCCGCCCTGGCGGGCAGGGATCGGTGCTTGCGCGCCGGCAGGCGGCTCGCGACGGGCTGCATGGCGTGGGCTCCGGGCCGCCGGTCAGGCCTTCTTTTCCTTGAACTCCATCAGTTGGCCGTTGCCGGTCGGCGAAGTCTTCGACATGGTTTTCTCGCAGGTGCCCTTGGGTACCATGGTCCAGGCGTTGCCCTGATAGTCGGTCTTCGAGGTCCCGGCGCAGGTGGTGCCGGCGCCCGCCTTGCAGTCGTTCTTGCCCTTCAATGACACGCCGAAGCACTTTTCCGTCTCCGCCTTCATGGCACCACCATGGGAAGCGGCGATGGCGGGCGCGGCGGCGATGCCCATGGCGGCACCGAAGGCAAGAGCGAGGGAAGCGGCGGAAAGGGTTTTGTTCATGAGGATCTCCTTGATGGACTGGGGGATGCGGATTGCTCCGTGCAGGCGCGAAAGCCGCCCTGCTGCTGCGTGAGTCGGCACGGGAAGGCGAATCCTTACAGCTTCAACTATTTCTTTCGGCGCGCCGGAGCCGGAGCGGCGGCCGCAGGAGTCGAGGGGGTAGCCATGCGGCATCGGTTAGCATGCAAGCTGGAAACTTTTCAATGCCGGGTGGTGATCTGCGATTTTTGCTATGCCGCGTTCAAGGCAAGGCACGGCGGAGAATCGTGAAACCGCGGACGGCCGCCTTCCGGACGCGACCAGGAACCGCTATCCCTACCCGTAGAACTACTTATTGCATTGCAGCAAACAACGGTTAAGATATTCATGTTTGCTTATGGAGTACCGTCATGAACGCCCTGATACCCAGCAGTACCGACTACATCGAGAACCGCACCTTCGACGAAATCAATGTCGGCGACAGCGCGACCCTGGTGCGCACGCTGCGCCATGAAGACATCCAGATGTACGCCATCATGTCTGGCGACATCAATCCCTCGCACGTCGATCCGGAATACGCCAATTCGTCGATGCTGCGCGAGGTGATCGCCCACGGCATGTGGGGCGGCGCGCTGATTTCCAATGTGCTGGGGACCCAGTTTCCCGGCCCGGGCACGGTCTACAAGGACCAGACGCTGCATTTCGCGCAGCCGGTGCGCGTCGGCGACACGCTGACGGTGACCGTCACCTGCGAGAAGAAATACCCGCGCAACCACCACATGGTGTTGGACTGCCTGTGTACCAACCAGGACGGACAGAAGGTCATCTCCGGCACGGCCGAAGTGCTGGCGCCGACCGAAAAGGTGAAGCGCCTCAAGGCCAGCCTGCCCGATTTCAAACTGTCGGAAACGCGCAAGGCGCGCTTCGAGCACCTGCTGGAAATCACCCGCGGCCTGACCCCGATTTCGATGGCGGTGGCCCATCCCTGCGATACCGAATCCTTGAAAGGCGCACTGCTGGCGCGCGACCGCGGCCTGATCATCCCGACCCTGGTCGGCCCCGAAGAGAAAATCCGCCAGATCGCCGAAGCCAATGCGCTCGACCTCTACGGCTGCACCCTGATCAACGTCGCCCACAGCCATGCCGCTGCCGAAGTAGCCGTCTCGCTGGCGCGCGAAGGCCAGGTCGAGGCGCTGATGAAGGGTTCGCTGCACACCGACGAACTGATGAGCGAAGTGGTGGACAAGGCCACCGGG
>CAIZHL010000527.1 GCA_903932755.1 uncultured beta proteobacterium | reverse complement strand
GGCTCGTCGCTTATCGCGGCATAGGTCGCAAGCTGGAAATAGGTGCCGGCACAGGGCAGCAACTCGAACCTGGAACCCTCCAGTTGCTTGCGGAAGAAATCGCGCTTGACCTGGTAAAAGGCGGCGAGATCATCGGCGAATTCCGGTTTGGCGCGCATGAAGTCGGCCAGCGCCAACTGCGAAGGGTGGTGCACGGTGAACACGATGAACTGGTGCGCCTTGCGAAACTCCGCAGTCAGGCTTCGGGGTGCCAGGCAATAGGCGATCTTCCAGCCGGTCACGTGATAGGTTTTGCCGAAACTTGAAACCACGAAACTGCGCTCGCGCAAACCCGGGTAACGGGTCACGCTTTCGTGCCTCCTGGCGCCGGCGCCGTCCTGGTCGAACACCACGTGTTCGTAGACCTCGTCGCTGACGACGACGATTTTGGTGTTGCGCACCAGGGTTTCCAGCATCGCCATGTCTTCCGTCGCCCAGACGGAACCGCTCGGATTGTGCGGCGAGTTGATGATGATCATCCGGGTGCGCGGGGTAATCAGGGCGCGCACCTCGTCCCAGTCCGGCTTGAATTCGGGAAAACGCAAATGGGCATAAACGGCGTGGCCGCCGTTGAGTTCGATGCCCGGGACATAGGAATCGTACACCGGCGCGAAAACGATCACTTCGTCGCCGGGCCTGACGCAGGCCGCGATGGCCGTGTAGATCGCCTGGGTCGCCCCGGCAGTCACCGTGACCTCGCTCTCCGGATCGTAGCTGGCGAGATACAGCCGCTGCACCTTTTCCGCGATGGCCTCGCGCAGCGAAGGCACGCCCGCCATCGGCGGATACTGGTTGGCGCCCGCCGCCATGTGGTGGGTGACGCGGTCGAGCAGGAAGGGCGAGGGCGAGAAATCGGGGAAGCCCTGCGACAGGTTGATCGCGCCGCATTCTGCAGCGAGGCGCGACATCACGGTAAAGATCGTGGTGCCGACGTTCGGCAGGCGAGAAGGCAGAAAATGCGTCACGGCCCCCCCTCGCCGAACTCCGCGCGCCCGGATCGGGACGGCATTCAGCTCAGTCCCAGCAGTTCCACCTCGAATACCAGGGTCGCATTGGGCGGAATCACGCCGCCGGCGCCGCGGGCGCCGTAACCCAGCGCGGCCGGGATGGTCAGCTTGCGCGTACCGCCTATCTTCATGCCCTGCACGCCTTCGTCCCAGCCGGCGATGACATGGCGCGCACCCAGCGGAAACTCGAAGGGCTCGTTGCGATCCTTGCTCGAATCGAACTTGGTGCCATCGGTGAGCCAGCCCGTGTAGTGCACGGACACCATCTGGCCGGCGCAGGCTTCGGCGCCTTCGCCGACAAGCACTTCTTCGATGACAAGGCCGCTGGCCGTAGTGGTCTGACTCATGGTGTGGCTCCAGGATGTAGGTTATTGACGGCGGCCATTATGCCCGACTGACCGCCAGGTCAAGGCGCGGCCGGAAGATTTCATCGGCACGTTCGGGCAACAGCGGACGCGAAAACAGAAAGCCCTGGAAGCGCTCGCAACCCAGGCCCAGCAGGACATCCAGCTGCTCGCGGGTTTCCACGCCTTCCGCCAGCGTCTCCAGCTCGAGGCTTTTTGCCAGGCCGATGATGGCCGTCACGATGGCTGCGTCGTCGGCGTCGAACGTGAGGTCGCGCACGAAGCTCTGATCGATCTTGAGCTTGTGTACCGGAAAACGCTTGAGGTAGCTCAGGCTGGAATAGCCCGTGCCGAAATCATCGATTACCAGCTGCACGCCCATGGCGGAAATTTCCTGGAGCCTGGACCGGGTTTCGTCGATGTCCTGCATCAGGGTGGTCTCGGTGATTTCGAGCTCCAGCAGCCGTGCCGGCTGCCCGGTGTCGGCGAGGATGCGGCGCAGGTTGTCGACCAGGTCCTTCTGCCGGAACTGGCGCGCCGAGAGGTTGACCGAGATCGGCAGCATGGGACGCCCCTCTCGCTGCCAGGCGTGATTCTGCCGCAGCGCGGCGTCAAGCACCCATTCGCCGATCGGCACGATGAGCCCGGTTTCCTCGGCGATCGGGATGAACTCGGCGGGCTCGATCAAACCCTGTTCCGGATCGTTCCAGCGCGCCAGCGCCTCCATGCCGCACAGGGCACGGCGCGGCCAGTCGATCAGGGGCTGGTAGTGCAGGACCAGGTCGCCGGACTCGATGGCCTTGCGCAGCCGGTTTTCCAGCGTGAAGAAATGCGTCGCCTGTTCGTTCATCTTGCGTGCAAAGAACTGGAAGTTGTTGCGCCCGGCGGCCTTCGCCTGGTACATCGCGGTATCGGCGCTCTTCATGAGCGTAATCACCTCGTCGCCGTCATCGGGGAACATGCTGATGCCGATCGACGGCGTGGCGCGCAAGGAATGCCCCTCGATGATCACCGGCGGTGCCAGGGCGCCGAGTATCTTTTCCGCCACCTGGACAACGTCGTCGGGCGAGGACATTTCGTGCAGGACGATAACGAACTCGTCGCCGCCCAGGCGCGAAACGGTATCGACCGCGCGCACCGCACTCCGCAGGCGGTCCGCCACATGCTTCAGCAATTCGTCGCCGATGGCATGGCCCAGCGTGTCATTGACGCTCTTGAATCGATCCAGGTCGAGAAACAGCACCGCCACGCGATGGCGGCCGCGCTGCGCCTGTGCCACGGCCTGCTGCAACCTGTCATGGAGCAGGGTGCGGTTGGGCAGGCCGGTCAGGCTGTCATGGTGGGCGACATGCCAGATGCGCTGCTCGGCCTGCATCCGTTCGAACACCTCCCCCTGCAACTGGGTATTGGCGCTGGCCAGTTCGGCGGTGCGCTCGACCACGCGCTGTTCGAGTTCCTCGCGGGCGCGCAGCAGGGCTTCCTCGGCCTGATGGCGCTCGGTGACATCCTCGAAGATCCATGTCATGTCGACGCTGCCGGTCTGGCTGGCGACCCGCCGCCCGGTGGCCCGCACCCAGAAGGCATGGCCATCCCGGTGCCGCACCCGGGTTTCGCCGATGTAGGTTTCCCCTGCCGTGACAATCGGAACAATCTCCGCGCCATGACGCTGATAGTCGCCCTCGGAGAGGTAGAAAACGCGCGTCGAGCGCCCGGCCAGGTCCTCCGGCCGGTAACCGAAAATCTCGGCCAGCTTGCGGTTGCAGCTTTGCACCACGCGGTCCCGGGAGAACAGGATGCCGACCGCCGCGTTGTCGAAAATCATCTGCTGCTCGTCGAATGCCTGCTGCGCCCTTTCCTCGGCCTCGCGCGTGGCGGTGATGTCCTCGGCCAGCCAGACCGAACCCTCATGCGGCTGCGCCGGATCGAGGGCGCTGCCGCTGATGCGCAGCCAGCTTGCCTTGCCGTCGCGACGCCGGTGGAACTGTTCGCGGTGGTGCACGGCGCCGGCGCCGATCTCGGCATAGGCCCGCTGGCCGGTGCGCTCGAACTCCTCGTCGCTGCCGAACAGCCGGCGTGTGGACTGGCCGATCAACGAGCCGGCCGCCTGATCGAACAATTCCTCGAAGCGGCGGTTGCAGCGGATGAACACGCGGTTGCGCAGCAGGGCAATGCCGATCGACGCCGTGTCGAAAATGGCCGACAGCTCGCGCGTGCGGTCCTCGAGCGCATCGATGATCCGGCGGCCCTCGGCGATGTCCTCGATGATCCACAGCGTGCCGTCGCGCGGCTGCTCGGGATCGACCGCCTTGGCCGAGACGCGGCACCACAACCTGCTGCCGTCCTTGCGCTTGAGCTGCGTTTCGGCGCGAAACGACTCGCCGCGCGAAAGCACCGGACCCGCCTCGCGCCCCAGAACCGAATAGCCCTCCTGATCGGCATAAAGTATCAGGGCCGGCTGGCCGACGAATTCGTCCAGCGTGTAGCCGAACATCTCGGCGCACAAGCGGTTGGCCTGCATCAGGCGCCGGTTGTGGGTAAACAGGATGCCGACCGTGGCATTCTCGAAAATGGCATTGAGTTCGAGCGCGGCCTGCTTCGGCACCGCGGCCACGGCAGCCCGGTTCATCCGTCGGCCCGGGTCCTGGCTGCGCCCTCGAGCACGCGCAGCAGCGACGATGTGTCGTCGCGCCCCCGGCCCGCGGCCATCAGCGCATTCAGCTGTTGCCAGACCGCGGCGGCAACCGGCAGGGGCGCGCCGATGCGTGTCGCCTCGTCCATCAGCAGCGCATAGTCCTTGTGGTGCAGGCGCGCCTCGACGCCGGCGGCAAAGTCGCGCGTCGCCATGCGCCCGCCGAACACCTCCAGCGCGCGCGAACCGGCGGAACCGCCGAGCATGGCTTCGCGCACCAGGCGAAAATCGACGCCGGCAGCGTCGGCCAGCAGGGCCGCCTCGGCACAAGCCTCGATCAGGTTGACCAGGATCATCTGGTTGCAGGCCTTGGCTACCTGGCCTGCGCCCGCCTCGCCGATGCGCACCGCGCTCTTGCCCAGCACCGAAAAGATCGGCGCCAGGCGGGTGCCGAGTTCCTCGCGGCCGCCCCACATGATGGCCAGCGTGGCGTTGCGCGCACCGGCGCCGCCGCCCGACACCGGGGCATCGACGAAATCGACGCCGCATTCGCGATGGCGCGCCGCGATGGCCCGCGCCGCGCCCGGCGCGATGGTGGAAAAATCCAGGTGGGTGGCGCCCGGCGCGAAACCGGCTCGCAGTTCCGTCGCCAGTCCCTCGACATCGGCGCTGCCGGTGACGTTGGTGCAGACGATTTCGCTGCCTGCCGCCGTGTCCTTGACGGACGCGCAACGCACCGCGCCCAGCGCCACTGCAAAGTCGGCGCTGGCGGCACGGCGGCTCCAGACGCGCAACTCGTGCCCGGCCTTCAGCAGATGCTCGGCCATGGGCTGGCCCATGGTGCCGAAGCCGATAAACCCGATCTTCATGGACATTCCCCCCTCCCCCCTTGCCAAGCAAGGGGGTGACGGTGGTTCGCGCGCGGTGCGCGCTCCATTTCAGGCTTGCCGCGCCTTGGGGCGGCCCTGCGGCGCAGCATCATTTGCCTTCCGGCGTACTCATCTTCTCCAACAGTTGCAGGGCGGTGATCGAGTCGTTCTCGCCCATGCCGCTGCCGACGATGGCATTGAACACCTGCGCCGTAGCCGCCGCCGAGGGCAGCATGAGGCCCATGCGGTGCGCCTCTTCCATGACGATGCGCAAGTCCTTCTGGTGCATCCAGGCCTTGAATCCGGGCTTGAAGTTGCGGTCGAGCATGCGCTGACCGTGGTTCTCGAGGATCTTGGAATAGGCGAAGCCACCGAGCAGTGCCTCCCTCACCTTGGCCGGATCGACACCGCTTTTCGCCGCGAAGTTGAAGGCCTCGGCCACCGCCATCACGCCGACGCCGGTGAGGATCTGGTTGCAGGCCTTGGCCACCTGGCCGGCGCCGGAAGCGCCGATCAAGGTCACCGACTTGCCCATTTTTTCCAGCAGGGGCTTGACCTTCTCGAAGGCCTCCGGCGTGCCGCCGACCATGATGGTCAGCGCGGCATTGATGGCGCCCATCTCGCCGCCCGACACGGGCGCGTCAACGAAGGCAATGCCCTTCTCCGCCAGGCGCAGGCCGATGCTGCGCGCCGCGTTGGGGTTGATGGTCGACATGTCGACCACGATCAACCCGGCCTCAGTTCTCAAAGCGGCGCCGGCAGCCAAACCGTCGGCGCCGAGGCAGACCTTCTCCACGTCCGGCGCATCGGCCACCATGACGATCACCACTTCGGCGTTCGCCGCCACCTGCGCCGGCGTGGCGTAAGTCTTCGCATTCACTGCGGCAAACGGCGCCAGCGATTCGGGGCGGCGCGCCCACAGGTGTAGCGTGTGGCCGGCCTTTTCCAGGTGCAGCGCCATGGGGCGGCCCATCAGGCCCAGTCCTATGAATCCGACGTTCATGTGTTCTCTCCTCGGGGTTATCGTTGTCTGTCTCAGGCGCCGATGGCCTTGAGTATCAGCGGCACCAGCGGTTCCGGCAGCTTGATGCCGCCGCCGGTGGCGAAGGCGTGAGCGCGGTCCGACATTTTCTTCCAGGTCTTGCGCACGATCTCGAGCCATTTCTCCTCGCTGTATTCGGCGTGCTTGCCGGCGAAGTCGAGCATGTAGTGTTCGATGAAGACCAGGTCGGTGACGTCTTCCATCATCTGCGTATCGGGATTCAACTTGAGCTGGCGCTTGCCGACCGCCATCTGCACCTGGTCGATCATGTCTTGCCCGTAGCCGGCCTGCCGCATCAGTTCGCCCGCCGTCTCGGCGTGAAATTTGTAGAGGCCCGTGCGCCAGGCGTGGTAGCCCTCCTTGGTCATCGGGTAACTGCTGCGCGGCACCGTCCAGCGCTTGATGTGCTGGGCGCGCACGGCGAGTTGCGCGGCTTCGCTGGCGTCCGGCGCATAGCGGCCGACCATCTCGGTCATGCGTTTGGCGTAGAGCAGTTCCTTGGGCTGGCCCTGGTCCTGGTTCGGGTCCTCGGCATTGGCGGCATCGAAGAGGGCGATGGCGCGGTCGAAGCGGGCTT
>CAIZHL010000526.1 GCA_903932755.1 uncultured beta proteobacterium | reverse complement strand
GTGGCGATCTTCGACCGCACCTGGTACGGCCGCGTGCTGGTCGAGCGCGTCGAGGGCTTCTGCGCCGAGGCCGACTGGCTGCGCGCCTATACCGAGATCAACGATTTCGAGCACGACCTCGCCGATGCCGGCGTCATCGTCGTGAAGTTCTGGCTGCAGATCAGCCAGGAAGAGCAGTTGAAGCGCTTCAAGGAGCGCGAGAAGATCGAGTTCAAGCGCTTCAAGATCACCGAGGAAGACTGGCGCAACCGCGAGAAATGGGATGCCTACCAGGAGGCCATCTGCGACATGGTCGACCGCACCAGCACGGGCATCGCGCCGTGGACCCTGGTCGAGGCCAACGACAAGGGTTACGCCCGGGTCAAGATCCTGCGCACGATTTGCGAACGCCTTGAAGCCGAACTGGAAGGCAAGCCATTGCCGCGCGCGAAGCCCGAGAAAGCTCCCAAGGAAAGCAAGGGCAAGAAGGCCGGCAAGCAGCAGGAACCGCCGAAAGCTACGGAACCGCCGAAGCCGGCAGCACCGCCCAAACCGGCGCCGAAACGGCCGGTGGCAAAAAGCCCGCCCAAGCCGGCGGCGGCGAGATCCCGCACGACAACCCGTTCCGCACCCGCCAAGGCCGTGAAAGGCAAACCCGCCAGATGACGCTGGAGACCCGCAGCAGCCAGCCCGACACCGACGCCCGCCTGGTCGCCTGGGTGCGCCAGGCGGCGCCCTACATCCACGCCTTTCGCGGGCGAACCTTCGTCATCGCCTTCGGCGGCGAAGTGCTGGAGGCCGGCGCCGCGCAAGCGCTGATCCATGACATTGCGCTGCTCGACAGCATGGGCATCCGCCTGGTGCTGGTGCATGGGGCGCGGCCGCAGATCGACGCCGAGATGCACGCGCGCGGCCTGACGCCGAAGTTCCACAAGGGTCTGCGCGTCACCGACGCAGATGCCCTGGAGTGCGTCAAACGGGCCATGGGCGTCACCCGCATCGAAATCGAGGCGCTACTCTCGCAGGGCCTGCCCAACACGCCGATGGCGGGCGCCTTCCTGCGCGTCACCGGCGGCAACTTCATCACGGCGCGCCCGGTCGGCGTGGTCGACGGCATCGACTTCCAATACACCGGCGCGATTCGCAAGGTGATCGCCGAGGAAATCCAGGCCGACCTGGCGCAGGAAAACGTGGTGCTGATCACCCCGATCGGCGCTTCGCCCACCGGCGAAATCTTCAACCTCGCCTGGGAGGAGGCCGCGGAAGCCGTCGCCATCGCGGTCAAGGCCGACAAGCTGATCTACCTGTGCGATGCGCCGGGCCTGGTCACGGCCAAGGGCGCGCTGATCGACGCCGTCACCGCCGACGAGGCGCAGAAACTCGCCGCCAGGCACCTGTCGGCCCAGGCGCCCGAAGTCGCCCGCGTGCTGCCCAGCGCCATCCGCGCCTGCCGCGCCGGCATCGGTCGCGTGCATTTCCTCGACCGCCAGGCCGACGGCGCGATGTTGATGGAGTTCTTCACCCGCGACGGTGTCGGCACGGTCATGACCAGCGCCCCGCTGGCGCAATTGCGCGACGCCACCATCGACGACGTCGGCGCCATTCTGGGCCTGATCGAACCGCTGGAAGCCGACGGCACCCTGGTCAAGCGCGGACGCGAGCGGCTCGAAATGGAAATCACGCGCTTCTCGGTGGTCGAGCACGACGGGGTCATCGTCGGTTGCGCCGCGGTCTATCCCTTCTCGACCGAAAAGGCGGCCGAACTGGCCTGTCTCGCCGTGATGCCGGATTTCCGTCGCAGCGGTTACGGCGAACAGTTGTGCAGCCACATCGAGGCGCGCGCCAGGAAACTGAAGCTCAAGCACCTCTTCGTCCTGACCACGCGCACCGCCCATTGGTTCATCGAGCGCGGATTCGCCGAAGCCGGCGTCGACGCGCTGCCTGCGGCAAGGCGCGAACTCTACAACCTGCAACGCCGTTCGAAGGTGCTCGTAAAGCCGCTTTAAAGGAGGTCGCATGCTCAAGCTGAACGTAAACGGCAAGCCTCGCGAAGTCGATGTCGAACCGGATATGCCGCTGCTGTGGGTGCTGCGCGACCATCTGGCACTGCCCGGCGCCAAGTACGGCTGCGGCGTGGCGCAATGCGGCGCCTGCACGGTTCTGGTCGACGGCGCAGCGGTGCGTTCCTGCGTCATGACCGCGGCCGCGGCCGTCGGCAAAAAAGTGGTGACGATCGAGGGTCTGCAGGCGAACGGCCTGCACCCCCTGCAGGAGGCTTGGATCGAACACGAGGTGCCGCAGTGCGGCTATTGCCAGACCGGCATGATCCTGTCGGCCGTCGCCTTGCTCAAGGACAAGCTCCGGCCCACCGACGCCGACATCGACCAGGCGATGACCAATTTGTGCCGTTGCGGAACCTATCCCCGGGTTCGCGAGGCGATACATGCGGTCGCCGCCAAGTCGGCGCCGAAGAAAGCCTAGGGAGGCCGCCATGAACGTGAATCGTCGCGGATTTCTCAAGGCATCCGTCGCATTGGGCGGCGCCTTCTCGCTCGAGTTTTCCTTCCCGCTGGCGGCGATGGCCGCGCGCGGCATGCCGGCCCCGGAAGTCAATGCCTGGGTGGTGATCCATCCGGATGACCGGGTCGTGGTGCGCATCGCCCGCTCGGAAATGGGACAGGGCACCTACACCGCGCTGGCACAACTGGTGGCCGAGGAACTGGACTGCGACTGGGCCAAGGTCAGTTCCGAATTCGCCTCGCCCAATGAACACATCCGCAGGCAGCGCATCTGGGGTTCGATGTCCACCGGCGGCAGCCAGGGCGTGCGCGGTTCGCAGGACTATGTACGCAAGGCGGGGGCTGCCGCGCGCGTAATGCTGGTCAACGCCGCCGCCGCACGCTGGAAGGTGCCGGCCGCCGAATGCACGGCGGATCGCGGCGTCATCACCCACGCTTCCAGCAAGCGCACCCTGCGCTACGGCGAAGTGGCGACCGAGGCGGCAAAGCTGAAACCGCCGCAGGACGTCGCCCTGCGCGACCCGAAAGACTGGAAGATCGCCGGCAAGGCGATGCATCGCTTCGACATCCCCGACAAGGTCATGGGCAAGCCGGTGTTCGGCGTCGACGTGGCGCTGCCCGGCATGCTGCACGCGTCGATCGCGCAATGTCCGGTGTTCGGCGGGACGCTGAAGAGCGTGGACGAATCCGTCGCCGGGAAAATGCGCGGCGTGAAGAAAGTGGTGCGCGAGAGCGATTTCGTCGCCGTCGTCGCCGACAGTTGGTGGCGTGCCGACCAGGCGCTGCAGGCGCTGAAGATCGAATGGGATGCGGGCGCCAATGGCAACGCGTCAACCGCCAGCATCATGGCCATGCTGCGCGAGGGCCTGGCCGACCCCAACCTGCCGCAGGCGCGAAAAGTCGGCGATGCCGATACGGCGCTGGCCGGCGCGGCGAAGGTGATCGAGGCCGAATACTCCTCGCCCTACCTCAACCACGCCACCATGGAACCGCAAACCTGCACGGCATGGCTGAAGCCGGAGGGCTTCCTCGAGGTGTGGACCTCGACCCAGAACGGCGAAGCCTCGATGACGGCGGCCGCCGAGACTTCCGGGCTGCCGCTGGAAAAGGTGGAAGTGCACAAGATGATGCTCGGCGGCGGCTTCGGCCGCCGCGGGCCGCAGGATTACGTCGTGCAGGGAGTGAAGATCGCCATGGCCATGGCGGGCACGCCGGTCAAGATGATGTGGTCGCGCGAAGAAGACATGCAGCACGGCTTCTACCGGCCGGCGAGCGTCGTCCGCATGAAGGCCGGACTCGATGCCGCGGGCAATCTCATCGCGCTGCATACACGCATCGCCTGTCCGTCCATCCTCAAGGTACTGATGCCGCAGGCGCTCGGTGCCAATGGCATCGACTTCACGGCAGTACGCACGCTGAGCGACATGCCCTATGCGGTGCCGCACCAGCAGGTCGACTACGCCATGCGCAATGGCCACGTTCCGGTTGGCTTCTGGCGCGCGCCGGGCCAGCAGAATGCCTACTACCGCGAATGCTTCATCGACGAACTGGCCATCGCTGCCGGCAAGGACCCGCTCGCGTATCGCCTCGCGATGCTGAAGCCGGGCGACAAGAACCGTCTCGTCCTCGAATCCGCGGCCAAGGCGGCGGGTTGGGGCGACGCCTTGCAGCCCGGCGTCCATCGCGGCCTGGCGGTGGCCGACGGCTTCGGCAGTTACGCCGCGATGGTGGCGGAGGTGTCGGTCAGCGCGAAAGGCGAAGTCAAGGTGCAGCGCATTGTCGTCGCCATCGACTCGGGCTACGTGGTGAACCCCGACACCTGCTGCGCCCAGGCCGAGAGCAACGTCGCCTACGGCCTCGGCAGCATCCTCTACCAGGAAAACACCGTGAAGAACGGACGCATCGTCGAATCCAACTTCCGCGATTTTCCGCTGCCGCAGATGTCGGAAATGCCAAAGGTCGAAACCGTGCTGGTACCCACCGGGGGCTTCTGGGGTGGACACGGCGAGCCGGCCATCCTGCCGCTGACACCTGCCGTGTGCAATGCGATCTTTGCCGCCACCGGCAAGCGCATCCGTTCGCTGCCGCTCAAGCACCACGACCTTCGGAGGGCGTAGCGGGCAATGCCCGAAAGGATCGACGCTTTACATGAAACTCGATGGCAACTCCGTGTAAACTCGCCGCATCCGCATATTTTTCAGAAAGGAAACACTGTGGCACGCATGGTCAATTGCATCAAACTCGGACGCGAGGCGGAAGGCCTTGACCTTCCCCCCATGCCCGGCGAAATGGGCAAGAAACTTTGGGAAAACGTTTCCAAGGAAGCCTGGCAGCAGTGGATCAAGCTGCAGACCATGATCATCAATGAAAACCGCCTGAGCCTTGCCGACCCGCAACACCGGAAGTATCTGGCCGAGCAGGTGCAGAAGCACTTTTTCGGCGATGGCGCCGACCAGATCGGCGGCTACGTGCCGCCGAAGGCGTAACCCACCGGTTACATATTCCCGAGCTGGCGGGCGACTTCCTTCTCCATCGCCTCCAGCCCGATATGGCGCACGTCGCGCCCCTTGACCAGGTAGACGACGTATTCCGAAATGTTCTTGGCGTGATCGCCGATGCGCTC
>CAIZHL010000525.1 GCA_903932755.1 uncultured beta proteobacterium | reverse complement strand
CGGCCGCGTCATCCAGCGCACCTGCGAAGTCATGAACCAGTTGAAGACCGACGACGTGGCGAAGATCCGCGCCCAGGGCGTGATCGACCTGCCGACCATCCAGCGCTACCTCAACTTCCATTTCAGCGTGACCATGGACCTCTTCGGCGCCGACGTGTCATCGAACGCCGCCACCTTCTACAACACCGGACTCAAGGGCCGCTACGAGGAAACCAAGCAGGACGACGACCATCTGCTCAACGACGCGGCCTATCCCGTGCTCGAAGTCGCCGACGGCAAGCTCCTCACGGCCCAGGCGCCCTACCTCAACGCGCTCAACGAGCGCCTGCGCGATGACTACGTCATCGATGCCAAAGCCGGCATCGAGCGCTGGAACAAGATCATCCAGAAGGCCGGCATCCCCTTCGCGCTGACAGCGCCGCACAAGGCCTTCAACCGCAAGATCGGACCCTTGTCCGCGGCCAGGATCTCACCCGATGGCAAGGTGCTGTCGGAAGCCGAATGGACGCACCACCACCTTGCGTGGCTGCCCTCGGTCGAGGACCGCGCCTTCGTCAGTTCTCTCATGGGTCGCGTCGCCGAGCCGGGCAAGTACGCCAACTGGATCGCGCCGCCGTCGCGCGGCATCAACAACCAGCCGGTGGATTTCGAGTACGTACGGTTCAACTAAGCAGACTCGTCATTCCGGGCTTGACCCGGAATCCAGTGAGGCACCTCTGGATTCCGGCGTTCGCCGGAATGACGGGACAGTGAGGTTCTGCATCCGGTTTCTGGGCTAGCATCCGCCCATTCGCCACAGAGGAAACGACCATGACCACGGCCACCACGATCATGCGCCAGCACCTGATCGACCCCGAGATCTGCATCCGCTGCAACACCTGCGAGGAAACCTGCCCGGTCGACGCGATCAGCCACGACTCCCGCAACTACGTGGTCGATGCGGCCAAGTGCAAGCTCTGCTACAACTGCATCTCGCCCTGTCCGACCGGCGCCATCGACAGTTGGCGCAACATGCCGGCCGAGAAGGCCTACCCGCTGGCCGAGCAACTGCTGTGGGACTCCCTGCCCGGCCAGGTCGCCCTCGACGAAGCCGCGGAAGTCGGCGCCGGCGACACGGCAGCCGCGCTGCCCGACGATGTCGAGCGCATCGCCGCGGTGTCGACCGCGGGACAAGGAGGGGTCGCCCCTCCGCCGTGGTCCGCCGCCCATCCCTACGTCAACCTCTACGGCATCCACGCGCCGGCCGTGGCCACGGTCAGCGGCAACTTCCGCCTCACGGCCGAAGATGCGTCGAGCGACATCCGCCACATCGTGCTCGATTTCGGCAATGCTTCATTTCCGGTGCTCGAAGGCCAGACCATCGGCATCCTCGCGCCGGGCCTTGATGCGCACGGCAAGCCGCATCACGTCCGCCTCTACTCGGTGGCCAGCCCGCGCGACGGCGAGCGTCCGCGCTACAACAACCTGTCGCTGACGGTAAAGCGGGTCACAGCCGATCATGAGGGCAATGCCGTGAGCGGCGTCGCCTCGAACTATCTCTGCGACCTGAAGAAGGGCGACAAGGTCAATGTCGTCGGTCCCTACGGCACCAGCTTCCTGATGCCCAACCACCCCGGCAGCAACCTGCTGATGATCTGCACCGGCACCGGTTCGGCGCCGATGCGGGCGATGACCGAACGCCGCCGCCGCAAGTTCACCGCCGGCGAAAGCCTGGGCCGGCAGATGCTGTTCTTCGGCGCCCGCACGCCCGGCGAGCTGCCCTACTTCGGGCCGCTGACCAAGCTGCCCAAGGAATTCATCGACATGAACCTGGCCTTCTCGCGCGTGCCGGGCGAACCCAAGCGTTACGTGCAGGACCTGCTGCGCGAACGCGGCGCCGACGTCGCGCGCCTGCTGCGGGACGACAACACCTACGTCTATCTGTGCGGCCTCAAGGGCATGGAACAGGGCGTCGAAGAAGCCTTCACCGAAGCCTGCCGCGCCAACGGCCTGGACTGGAACACGCTGCGCCCGCAGCTATTGCAGCAAGGGCGATATCACGTAGAAACCTACTGATCCGTCACATCGCGCCGATGTCGCAATGGAGCATCGAAGCGAGACGCGAATGAGCTTCCCCCGAAATTTCGTCTTCCAAGAGATGGGGTATAACGCCCCGGCAGATAGGAAGGAGAATCGAAGTTAAAGAAGATACCGAAGCAGGAATACACGTCCGAATTTCGGAAACTGGCGGTGAAGCGGGTGAAATCTGGGCAGACAGCGGGCGCGGTAGCGAAGGAACTGTGTCTGATCGAGCAGACCCTGCGCAATTGGGTCAAGGCATTCGACGCGGGCAAGCTCAACGGTCCCGGCACGAAGCAGGTCACGCCGGAGCAGATGGAACTCTCCCGGGTGCGTGCCGAGAATCTGCGGCTCAGGCGGGAGAATGACATCCTAAAAAAAGCGGCGGCGTACTTTGCGAGAGAAGCACTTTGAAGTACGCCTGGATCGATGCGCACCGGGACGAATTTGAACTGGCGCCGATGTGCGACGCGCTGACAGTCAGCATGAGCGGCTACCGTTCCTGGAAGGGCGGCGGCAGTCCGACGCGGACACGGCTGACAGACACGCAGAAGCTGTCGCTGATTCAGGCCATCCACCAGGAACTGAAGGGCGCCTATGGATCGCCGCGCATGATGATGGAGCTGCGCGACCGGGGATTTCCGGCAAGCAAGGAACGCGTCGAACGCCTGATGCGGTAGAACGGCATTCGGGCGCGGCAAAAGCGACGCTTCACGGCCACGACGGACTCCAAGCACTCGCTGCCGGTAGCGCCGAACCTGCTTGCACGGGACTTCACGCCGGCGGCACCGAATCAGGTCTGGACCGCCGACCTGACCTACATCTGGACTGACGAAGGCTGGCTCTATCTCGCCGTGGTCATTGATCTGTTCAACAGGGAAGTCGTCGGCGCAATGGTTCGCTGTGGCTTTGGAGAACCGTGACCGGCAAGCAGGCCTATTGCGATAGAAGCCCTACGACACAAAAAAGTCAGTGGCAACCAGACTTGGGTGGGTCGTAGTTCCAAATATCGCCAACTGCACCATAGCGGCAATTCCGGAACCATCCGAGTCGTAATACAGGGCTCCGGTAGTCTGGTTGTAGATTATTCGGTCGGTGTCGTCAGTTGCTGCTGAGCCTGTAATAAACGCTGTGGCATCCAGCGGCGAACCGCCCGCACCCAACTGATCAAAAATGACATGATCCAGATAAATACGGTCCGCGTTTCCCGTAACCTTCGAGAAATCTGTAATCGTATCCGTATTCGTTCCCGTGCTGATTGGCAGGTTATCAAATCTGAAAACGTCATCACCCAAGCCACCCGTCAAGGTGTCATTACCCAGACCACCTATCAGCGTGTCGGCGCCGGCCATCCCGTTGAGCACGTTGGCGGCATCATTCCCCGTCAAGTTGTTCGCCGCAGCATTCCCCGTCAGGTTCAGCTTGCTGCCCGCCGTGGCACTCGCGTCCAGATTCTCCAGCGTCGTCGCCAGCGTCAACGTCGCCGCCACCACGTTCGTCGATGTGCCGCGCAGTTGTAGCGTGTCCCCCGTATCGCTCGTCGACGTCTCCGTGATCGTGTCTTGCAATCCCCCTGCCGCCGTAAGATCAACTATGTAGGTGTCGTTCCCCGCACCACCCAACAACTTGTCGACTCCCGCTCCACCATCCAGAACATTGGCTGCACCATTGCCCGTCAGCGTATTGCTCAGGGTATTGCCCGTCAGATCGTAGGCCACCGCATTGATGAGTGTGGCATATTCCAGATTGCTGCCCAGTGTGTAGTTACCTCCAGCACCGACAATGTTCACTTTCACCAAATCTATTTCACTGGCAAGTACCGTGCTTTCCTGAACAATATCTCCCAGATCATCAACTAGGTAAATGTCCTTGCCTTTGCCTCCCACCAGCGTATCCGCCCCCGCACCTCCATCCAGCGTGTTGGCTCCATCATTTCCGGTAATCGTGTTGTCAGCCGCATTGCCTGTTCCATTGATTGCCGCACTGCCAAAGAGCGTCAGATTCTCCAGCCCACTCGCCAGTACGTAGCTGCCCGATGCCAGTTTGGCAATCACGGTGTCAGTGCCTGCGCTATCCGTAATGCTGTCGCCGGCCACATCAACGATATAGGTGTCGTCGCCGGCTCCTCCATCCAGATAATCCACACCCCCGGCTCCGTCCAGGGTGTCATTACCCAGAGCACCTATCAGCGTGTTGATCGCCGCATTGCCGGTCAACACATTGTCCAGTTCGTTGCCGGTCAGGCTATAGGCAACCCTGTTGGTCAGGATCGCATTTTCAATATTCGCCCCCAGTACATAGGGATTGCCAGGTAACCCCGCCGTCGCAATCGCGACCTGAACCAGATCAACGCCTCCTGCCGCCAATGCATTGGTCTCGGTAACCGTGTCCAGTGCATTGTCTACTACGTAGGTATCGTTTCCATCGCCACCTATCAGCGTGTCGGCGCCGGCCATCCCGTTGAGCACGTTGGCGGCATCATTCCCCGTCAAGTTGTTCGCCGCAGCATTCCCCGTCAGGTTCAGCTTGCTGCCCGCCGTGGCACTCG
>CAIZHL010000524.1 GCA_903932755.1 uncultured beta proteobacterium | reverse complement strand
CGCTGCCGGCCGCCGCCGCTCAGGATCCCCTACGCAGCTTCGCGCTGACGCCGTCGCAGCGCTCGCTGGGCAAGTACCTGTTCCTGATCGTGGCGCTGTTCGTGTTCCAGGTCATGATCGGCGGCTTCACCGCGCATTACACGGTTGAAGGCCAGAAGTTCTACGGCGAGGATCTCTCGCAATGGTTTCCCTATGCGCTGGTGCGCACCTGGCACATCCAGTCGGCATTGTTCTGGATCGCCACGGGATTCCTCGCCGTGGGCCTGTTCCTCGCGCCGCTGATCAATGACGGCAAGGACCCCCGCTACCAGAAGCTCGGTGTGGACATCCTGTTCTGGGCCCTGGTCGTGGTGGTGGCGGGTTCCTTCATCGGCAACTACCTCGCCATTGCGCAGATCATGCCGCCCGATCTCAATTTCTGGCTCGGCCACCAGGGCTATGAATATCTTGATCTCGGCCGCCTCTGGCAGATCGGCAAGTTCGCCGGCATCGCCTTCTGGCTAGTGCTGATGCTGCGCGGCATCGCGCCGGCTCTGAAACACCCGGACGGCGACAAGAACCTGCTGGCGCTGCTCACCTCGTCCGTGGTGGCGATCGGCCTGTTCTATGGTGCCGGCCTGTTCTACGGTGAGCGCACCCACCTGACGGTGATGGAATACTGGCGCTGGTGGGTGGTGCACCTGTGGGTCGAGGGCTTCTTCGAAGTGTTTGCGACGACGGCCCTAGCCTTCATCTTCGCCACGCTGGGACTGGTGTCGCAGCGCATGGCGACGACCGCCAGCCTGGCTTCGGCCTCGCTGTTCCTGCTCGGCGGCATCCCCGGCACCTTCCATCACCTGTACTTTTCCGGCACCACGACCGCCGTGATGGCCGTCGGTGCCAGCTTCAGCGCCCTCGAAGTGGTGCCGCTGATCGTCCTGGGCCACGATGCCTGGGAAAACTGGCGCCTTCAAGCACGCGCGCCCTGGATGGCGGAACTCAAATGGCCGCTGCTGTTCTTTGTCGCCGTATCCTTCTGGAACATGCTGGGCGCCGGCGTCTTCGGCTTCATGATCAATCCGCCGCTGGCGCTTTTCTACCTGCAGGGCCTGAACACAACGCCGGTGCACGCGCACGCCGCGCTGTTCGGCGTCTATGGCTTCCTTGCGCTGGGCTTCACGCTGCTGGTGCTGCGCTATATCCGGCCGCAGTACCGCCTGCACCAGGGTCTGATGAGAACCGCGTTCTGGGGGCTCAATGCCGGCTTGGCACTGATGATCTTCAGCAGCCTGCTGCCGATCGGCTTCATCCAGTTCCACGCCAGCGTAAGCCAGGGCCTCTGGTACGCCCGCAGCGAAGAGTTCATGCAGCAGCCCTTGCTGCAAACACTGCGCTGGGTGCGAACCTTCGGCGACGTGGTATTCATCGTCGGCGCCGTCTCCGTGGCCTTGCAGGTGGTGCTGGGATTGCTGGACAGGGCAACTCCATCGGAACAGGAATTCGGCTGCGCGTCGAATCCCGTCAGGGCATCCAGAACTTCGACTGTTCGGTAACGGCGACGGCGTCGTCGGCCACGTCCTCGACAGTGAAGCTGATCGGGATGGCGCCGGCTTTCGCCGCGCCCGGGTCGGCCCTGACGCTTACGGTCGGCGCGCCGATCTCGCCGCCGGTCACCGTGATCAGCTTGTCGTCGTGCAGGCGCATGCCCACCTTGCCATCGCCGCCGGCGACGCGGATGCGGAAGGTGCGCGTCTTGTCGCCGGTGTTCATGATCTGCAGGCGGTAGATGTTCTCGATGGATCCGTCGTCAGCCTCGCGCGAGAGCGCGCCGCGATCTTTCAGCACATTGACCTTGAGCGGTATGCGGGTAGACAGCGACCAGGCGGTGGCAACCGTGAGCGCGAGCAGGATCGCGGCATAGGCGATCACCCGCGGGCGAAAGGCGCGGCGCACGATGTCCATCGGCGTCAGGCGCTGGCTGACGGCGTTTTCGGTGGAATAGCGGATCAGGCCGCGCGGATAGTCCATCCTGTCCATCACTTGGTCGCAGGCGTCGATGCATGCGGCGCAGCCGATGCATTCGTTCTGCAGGCCGTTGCGGATGTCAATGCCGGTCGGGCAGACCTGGACGCAGATGCTGCAGTCGACACAGTCGCCGAGGTCCTGCGCGCGCGGATCGCTGCCTTTGGCCCGGGCGCCGCGGGACTCGCCGCGTTCGGCGTCGTAGGCGATGATCAGCGTGTCGGGATCAAGCATGACGAACTGGAAGCGTGCGTAGGGACAGATCTGGCGGCACATCTGTTCGCGCAGGAAGCCGGCATTGCCGTAGGTGGCAAAGCCGTAAAACAGTATCCAGAAGGCCGACCAGGCGCCGGGCGAAAGCGTGACGAGATCGTGGGCAAGCTCGCGGATCGGCGTGAAGTAGCCGACGAAGGTGAAGCCGGTCCACAGCGAGAAGACGATCCAGACGGCATGCTTGGCCGACTTTTTGGCCAGCTTGCGCATTGACCACGGCGCAGCATCGAGCTTGATGCGCTGCGGCCGTTCGCCTTCGATCAGCTTCTCGAACCAGAGGAAGATTTCCGTGTAGACGGTTTGCGGACAGGCATAGCCGCACCAGAGGCGCCCGGCCACGGCGGTGAACAGGAACAGGGCCAGCGCGCCGATGACCATCAGCAGCACCAGATAGATCGTGTCCTGCGGCCATAGCACCAGGTCGAAGAAGTAGAACTTGCGCGTGTCGATGTCGAGCAGGATGGCCTGCCGCTCGCGCCACGGCAGCCAGCACAGGCCGTAGAAGACGATCTGCGTCAGCCAGACGAATACCCAGCGCCAGCGGGCGTAGATGCCGCTGATCGAGCGCGGGTAAACCTTGGCCTCAGGATCGGCCCAGGGCTTTATCTCGATGACTTTTCGGACGGCGGCTGGTTTTGCCATTTTGTCGGTCAGGCGCTATCCGGAGTGTTTGCGGGGACGTTGCGGCAGGTCGGGATGGCGTTTCATGGCGGGATCGAGGACGGTATCGTTACGCCGTTCAGTGCGCGTGCCCGGCCGCAGACGCGTTCCAGCCGGGATGATCGAAAAATTCGCCGTAGGTTTCCAGCGCGCGGACCAGTTGCAGCGCGCCCTTCTGCCGCGATTGCGCCTTGTCCTTGCCCGCCATGGCATCCGCCGCGGCGCCAAGCTCGGCGATGATCAGATGCAATTGCGCGTCGGCGTCCGGCGCCAGCTTGCAGTTTTTGACCACGTAGGCGATCTGAGTATTGGTCCGCTTGGCCAGCGTCTGGTAGTTCGCCACTTTCATGGTGTTTTCATGGATCGCATGCAAGTTCGGTTGTACGGCGGCCTTGATGTTCGCCATGCCCTTACGCAGCGGAGCATCGGTCTTCCATTTCTGGCCGTTGTCGAGTTTCAGCGCGCTTGCGCCGTGTGCGCCGTGTTCATGCGCGGGATCGGCGGCAATGGCAGGGGCCATGCCGAGCGTGAGCAAGGTGGCGAGGATCAGCAAGCTGCGGGTCGGGTGGGACATGGTCATTCTCCTGGAAGGGCTAAAAAATCGGACTTACCAATACTTTTCGAAAGCCATCTGCCCCGGCACGCCGCGGCGGTTGGTGGCGAAGCCGCGCGACGTCAGGAATTGGCGCAGCTCGCGGCTCATTTCGGGATTGCCGCAGACCAGCACGCGCGAGGTGGCGAGCTCGAGTGCGCAGGCTGCCGCGGCTTCGAGGCGGCCGTCGGCGAGCAGTAGCGGGATGCGTTCCGCGAGCTTGCTGGCGCCAGGCTCGCGGGTGACGACCGGCAGATAGGTGAGTGTGGCTTTCGCTTCGGCAAACAGTTCGCCTTGCGGCATGGCGACAATTTCGTCGCGCCAGGCCAGCTCGGAAGAGAGGCGCACGCTGTGGACCACGATCAGGCGTTCGTGGTTCTGCCAGACCGAAGGATCGCGCAGGATGGAGAGGAAAGGTCCGAGCCCGGTGCCGCTGGCCAGCAGCCAGAGATCCTTGCCGGGGGCCAGTTGATCGACGGTGAGGAAGCCATAGCTGGCCTTGTCGACGCGGATTGCGTCGCCGACGCGCAACTGCCTGAGCGGTTCCGAAAAGGCGCCGCCCGGCACCAGCACGGCAATGAATTCGAGGAAGTCGTCATAGGCCGCCGAAGCCAGCGAAAATGGGCGCCAGAGACAGTCACCGGAGCCCGCAGCCCCGGCGCCAAGTCCGAGTCGCGTGTAGTGCCCCGGCGTGAAGCGGAAGCCGCGATAGCGCGTGGTGCGGAAGGACACCAGCGTCGGCGTCCACCAGCGCATCGACAGCACGCGCTCGCTGGTCCATTTTTCCTGCGGGCCGGCGGCGACCTCGACGCGATAGACCGGGCCCAGGGAAACAATGTCGCGGCCCACCTCGGGGTCGATCACCTGACTCAGGATGTCGCGGATCTGTTGCGCGTCGGGAGGAGGGGCGGGGGAGGATTTTTCGGTTTCGGTGATCATTGGTTTTAAAAGCAGTACAAAAAATACAGCTTCATGCTACCACCACGATTTTTGTAAAGCAATATCTTATTTACTGCTTATCAGCGTAAACTCGTGTACATGAAACTCACGACCTTTTCCGACTACACCCTGCGCGTGCTGATGTACCTAGCGCTGAACCGCGAGCGGCTGGCGACGATTCCCGAGATCGCCGCCGCTTACGAGATTTCCGAGAACCACCTGATGAAGGTGGTGCATCAACTGGCACGCTCGGGTGTCATCGAATCGGTACGCGGCAAGGGCGGCGGCATTCGTCTCGCGCGCGAACCCGACGAGATTCGGATCGGGCAGATTGTGCGTGTCAGCGAAGGGGCGGCGCCTATTGTCGAATGCCTCTCCGGCGATGCCGCGACCTGCCGCATCGCGCCGGTGTGCAAGCTGACGGCGGTGCTGTCGCGTGGCTTCGAGGCGCTCTACGCGACGCTGGACGAAACGACACTGGCCGACCTGGTCAGTTCGCCGCGCGGCCTGAAGGCGCTGCTGGTGCGGACTTGACATCGTTCCAGTAAGAGGGCGAATCATAGGACGAACAGCGGGAACGCATTAAGCAGCGCATGCCGGGCAAGGCCAGTGATCGGTGTGTCCTGGCCAAGGACAATCGGCGGTTTGTCGAGGCGGCCCTCTGGATCATGCGAACGGGCAACCCATGGCGCGACCTGCCGGTCGAGTTCGGGCATTGGCATCGGACGTATGTACGTTTCTGCCTTTGGCGCAAGAAGGGGGTGTATTTGAGCGCGTTGCCCAAGCGATGCGAGGCGACGCTGATATGGAGCACCTGTTCATTGACTCGACCATCGTGCGTGCCCACCAGCATTCTGCCGCCGCCAAAAAAAGGAGTATCCAGAAGATCGGTCGCTCACGGTTTGGGGTGACCACCAAACTGGATGTCGCGTTGGATGCCCTGGACACTCCACTGCGGGTGATCCTCTCGGCCGGTCAGATTGCCGACATTGCCTATGCGGCCAAGACCATCCAGCACCTGTCAGCGCGAGCCATCATGGCGGACAAGGGGTACGACGCTGACCATTCCATTGCGAAGATCGAAGCCGCGGGCACGCAGGTCGTGATTCCGCCCAGCTCCAATTGTCTTACCCAGCGCAGCTTCGATCGCCAACTCTACCGAGACCGCAATCTGATCGAGCGCTTCTTCGCTCGTATTAAGCACTTCCGGCGTATCGCCACGCGCTTCGACAAATTCGCATCGTCCTGTCTGTTATTCGTTCATCTGGCGTGCGCCTTCATCTCGTTGGCTTAATAGAAAACACACCCAAGACATTGCCCGGCAATTGACCGGAGTCAACGACTTGCTGGCGATACCAAGCGCATCGTACGCCGTCGCCAAAAATAATTTTTATTTAAATATCAACAATATACAGAGGGATCCATGAAACGAACCAAGCTTATACCAATCCGCTGGGCCTGCTTTGCCGCCATTCTGGCATTGCCACTAACCCAAAGCGTTGTGCACGCTCAGGATCGCGCCAAGCCGGGCGTCACCGACACCGAGATGAAGTACCAGGCCGGCGATTCTCCGCTGGGCAAGGTGGACATGCACCAGAACATCAGTCCCCAAGCGCCGCCAATGACCAAGGTGGAGTTTGAACAGGCAAAGGAAATCTACTTCCAGCGCTGCGCCGGCTGTCACGGCGTGCTGCGCAAGGGCGCCACCGGCAAGCCGCTGACCACAGACAAGACCTTGGCCTCGGGTACCGAGTACCTGAAGGTCTTCATCAAGTACGGCTCGCCCGCGGGCATGCCGAACTGGGGTACGTCGGGCGAACTGACCGACGCAGAGGTCGACCTGATGGAGCGCTACGTGCAACAGGAGCCACCGACGCCTCCGGAATGGGGCATGAAGGAAATGATGGCCTCGCTCAAGGTCACCGTACCACCGAGCCAGCGTCCGACGAAGAAGATGAACAATCTGGATCTCGCCAACCTGTTCTCGGTCACCTTGCGTGACGCGGGTGAGATCGCGCTGATCGACGGCGCCAGCAAGAAGATCGTCAAGATTCTCAAGACCGGTTACGCGGTGCATATCTCGCGCATGTCGAAATCCGGCCGCTACCTCTACGTGATCGGCCGCGATGCGCGCATCAACCTGATCGACCTGTGGATG
>CAIZHL010000523.1 GCA_903932755.1 uncultured beta proteobacterium | reverse complement strand
CGTTGGTGACGCGAAAAGTCGGCGCCGGCTCCGCTTTGCGTACTTGAAAAATCGCTTCGCGAGCAAGTAACGCCGATTCTATAATCCGCCACCATGTTAGCCGAAGAAAAAGACGAAGACAGCCGCCAGGGCATACAGTCCATCGAGGTCGGCATGCCGCTGCTGCGGGTGCTGGCCGATCACGGCGCGCCGATGATGCTGCGCGACCTGGCCAAAGCGGCCGGCATGCCGGCGGCCAAGGCCCACCGCTACCTGGTCAGCTTCATCCGCACCGGGCTGGTCACGCAGGACAGGGTCTCGGGCCGCTACGACCTCGGCCATTTCTCGCTCGACCTCGGCCTCGCCAGCCTCGCCCGGCTCGACGCGGTGCGCGTCGCCACCCCGGTGCTCGACGCGCTGGCCGAGGAAATCGGCGAAACCGTCGCGATGGCGGTATGGGGCAACATGGGTCCGACCATCGTGCGCTGGGTCGAATCGCGGCGCCCGGTCAATGTCAATCTGCGCACCGGCGCGGTCATGCCGCTGCTGCACTCGGCGATCGGCCTGTGCTTTGCAAGCTTCTTCGATTCGCCGCAGCTGCAGCGCCGGGTCGATGAAGAACTCGTGATCAACGCCCGGAGCGAAGAACCCCGCGGCCCGGTCACGTCCGCGCAGCTCGACGAACTGACCGCCGACTTCCGCAAACACGGCATGTCCCGCGTGGCGGGATCGCTTATTCCCGGCATCAACGCCTTCTGCGCGCCGGTCTTCAACCACGACGGCAAGATGGCGCTGGCGATTGCCGGCCTAGGCCCGGCGGGCCTGGTGCCGCCGCACTGGAACGGGTCGATGCCGAAGGCGATTCGCGCCACCGCCCTCGACATTTCGCGCCAGATGGGCTGGCGCGCAACGGCCTAGGCGTATTCCGGCTGGAAGGCCTGCTCCGGATTCGCCACCGGGCCCTCGCCGCTCCAGTAGGGTGAAAGCTTCCTCAACTGCGCGATGATGGGCGGCACCGCTGCGATGACGCGGTCGACTTCCTCTTCGGTGTTGTAGTGCGACAGTGAAAAGCGGATCGTGCCGTGCGCCGCGGTATAGGGAATGCCCATGGCGCGCCCCGACTTGCCGGAAACCCAGGCACTGGCCGGGACCCTCGCGCTGGCACCGCGCCGGCGCGGACCCTGGCGCGCGCCGCTGGCCGGTTTGGGCGCACGCGATCTCGATGCCGTGATGCTTTCCTACTTCCCGGGTGCGGCGCCGCTGCGCCCGTTGCTGCATATCTGGCGCGAAGAGGCCGAGGCGCAGCCGCGCCCGCACATGGACGAGTTCGACGACCTGGTGGCCCTGCTGCTCGCGCACCAGACCGAGGACCGCCGGATTCCCGCTGGCTGGCGCACGCCATCGCCACCGCCAGCATGGCCGAGAACCACCTCTGGCAGGACCTCGGCTTGCCCGGCCGGGTCGAACTCAATGCGCTGATGCAGACGCGCTTCACGGCGCTGAAGACCAAGAACGCCGGCGACATGAAGTGGAAGAAGTTCTTCTACCGCCAGCTTTGCGAGCAGGCGGAGGTGCTGATATGCAAGTCCCCCAGTTGCGCGAATTGCTGCGATTATTCGGTCTGCTTCGGACCCGAGACATGAAACCCATCGCCCTTACCCTGCTGCTCATCGCCTGCCTCAGCCACGCCGCGCGCGCCGATGAAGTCCAGGTCGCCATCGCCGCCAACTTCGCCGCGCCGGCGAAGCAGCTTGCCGCCGATTTCGAGAAGGAGACCGGACACAAGGTCCAAGCAGTCTTTGGCGCTACCGGCAAGTTCTACGCGCAGATCAGGAACGGCGCGCCCTTCGAGGTGCTGCTCGCCGCCGACGACGAAACCCCCGCCAGGCTGGAAAAGGAAGGCGCCGCCGTCGCCGGCACTCGCTTCACCTACGCCACCGGCCGCCTCGTGCTGTGGTCGGCGAAAGCCGGCGTGGTCGACGCCGCAGGCAGCGTCCTGAAACAGGGCGGCTTCGATCACATCGCACTGGCGAATCCGAAACTTGCCCCCTACGGTGCCGCCGCCGTCGAAGCCCTGGCGACGCTGCAACTGCTGGACACTCTCCAGCCCAGGTTCGTCCAGGGAGAAAACATCGCCCAGACCCACCAGTTCGTCGCCAGCGGCAATGCCCTGCTGGGTTTCGTCGCCCTGTCGCAGGTGATGACGGACGGCAGGATCACCGCAGGCTCCGCCTGGATCGTGCCCGCCCATCTGCATCAGCCGATCCGGCAGGACGCGGTGCTGCTGGAAAAGGGCAAAGGCAAGCCGGCCGCCAGGGCCTGGCTGGATTACCTCAGAGGCGACAGGGCCCGGGCCGTGATCAAGTCCTTAGGCTACGAGATCTGACGAGGCCGCACCTGCGCGGGATATCGCGCTAGCATTCGCTCCATGCTGACTCCTGCAGACCTCGGCGCAATCTGGCTCACGCTCAAACTGGCGGGAGTGACTACGCTGCTGCTCTTGCTGATCGGCACGCCGATCGCGTGGTGGCTGGCGCGCACCCGCTCCGTGTGGAAGGGACCGGTCGGGGCCGTGGTGGCCCTGCCCATCGTGCTGCCGCCGACCGTGATCGGCTTCTACCTGCTGTTGCTGTTGGGCCCCAATGGTCCGGTCGGGCGTTTCACCGAATGGGCCGGCATCGGGCTCCTGCCCTTCAGCTTCGGCGGCCTGGTGGTGGCCTCGGTGTTCTATTCCATGCCCTTCGTGGTGCAGCCGATCCAGAACGCCTTCGAAGCCATCGGCGAACGACCGCTGGAAGCGGCGGCGACCTTGCGCGCATCTCCGCTCGATGCCTTCTTCAGCGTCGCCGTGCCGCTGGCGAAGCCCGGTTTCCTCACCGCGACGATACTGGGCTTCGCCCATACCGTGGGCGAGTTCGGCGTGGTGCTGATGATAGGCGGCAATATCCCGGACAAGACGCGCGTCGTTTCGGTGCTGATCTACGACCACGTCGAGGCACTCGAATATGCACAGGCGCATCTGCTGGCCGGCGGCATGGTGGTGTTTTCCTTCATCGTGCTGCTGGCGCTGTACATGCTGAATCCGACCGGGAGGAAGCGGCGGTGAGCATAGGCGCACAGTTCCAGCTCAGCTTCCCTGGCTTCAGCCTCGATGTCGACCTCGACCTGCCGGGACGCGGCGTCACCGCGCTGTTCGGCCAGTCGGGCTGCGGCAAGACCACGCTGCTGCGCTGCATGGCCGGATTGGAACACGGCAGCGGGCGGCTTGAGGTGAATGGCGAAGTTTGGCAGGACGAAGCGCGCTTCGTGCCCACCCACCAGCGGCCGCTGGGCTACGTGTTCCAGGACGCGCGGCTGTTCGCCCACCTCGACGTGCGCCGCAATCTCGATTACGGACGGCGCCGTACCGCCAGCACCGACTTTTCGCGGCGCGATGCCATCATCGACCTGCTCGGCCTCGGTCCCCTCCTCGACCGCATGCCGGCGCGGCTTTCCGGCGGCGAGCAGCAACGCGTGGCGATCGCCCGCGCCCTGCTCACCGCCCCGCGCCTCTTGCTGATGGACGAGCCGCTGGCCTCGCTCGACCACGCGCGCAAGCAGGAATTCCTGCCCTGGCTGGAACGCCTGCGCGACGAGCTGGACATCCCGCTGATCTACGTCAGCCACGCCCCCGACGAAGTCGCGCGCCTGGCCGACCACATCGTCGTCATGGAAGCGGGCCGCACCGTGGCGCAGGGGCCGCTGGCCGAGATCCTGGCGCGCATCGACCTGCCGATCCGCCTCGGCGAGGACGCCGGCGCGGTGTTCGCCGCCACGGTGGCGGAGCGCGATGCCGAGTGGCATCTGGCGCGGGTCGAGTTCGACGGCGGCGAATTGTGGGTGCGCGACAGCGGCGTGCCCGTCGGGCGCGAGGTGCGCGTGCGCGTGCTGGCGCGCGACGTCTCGATCGCCAACAGCCGCCATGACGACGTCAGCATCATGAACCTGCTGCCGGCGACGGTGGTGGCGCATGCCGCCGAGGACCATCCTTCGCAGGTGCTGGTGCAGTTGCGCGTCGGCGGCACGCTGCTGCTCGGGCGCCTGACGCGGCGCTCGGCGCAGCGCCTCGACCTCGCCCCGGGGCGCGATGTCTGGGTGCAGATCAAGGCCGTGGCGCTGATCGGCTGAGACGCGGCAACCGGGTCCTACCATGGTCCGGCCCATTTGCCTGTGCTACATTCGCCCCACCCCACGCACGCCCGTCCAGGAAGGCACGACATGACGCACGCCCGCAAGGTCGAACTGAGCGCATCGGAAGACCGCCTCGAACAACTGATCGCCGAGCGCCTGCGCCCCGGCGCGGACAAGGCGCAGATCGACGAGCGCATCTGGGACCTGTTCGGCGAAGAATGGGCGGTGATGTTTACCGACCTGGTCGGTTTCTCCAACGGCGTCAATTCCTTCGGCATCATCCATTTCCTGCAGGTGATCCACGAGTCGCACCGCCTGCTGATCCCCTGCATCGACCGCCACGACGGCATCCTGCTCAAGATCGAGGGCGACAGCCTGATGGTCATCTTCCGCAAGGTGGACAAGGCCATCGACTGCGCCTGCGAAATGCAGCGCCTGTGCCAGGATTACACCGCCGATTGCGAACCGGCCGAACAACTGGCACTGGGCGTGGGCCTGGGTTTCGGCCGCCTGCTGCGCATCGGCGACCGCGACGTGTTCGGCGGCGAGGTCAATGCGGCCGCCAAGCTCGGCGAAGACATTGCCGCCGCCCATGAAATCCTGGTCACCGGCGCGGTGCGCGATGCCGCCGCGCCGCGCCGCGCTTTCGAGCCGATCGCGCAGATACCGCCCGGCGCCAGCTCCGCCTTTCGCCTGCTTCGGTCCGGCGCGACCGGCTAACCCGTGGCGATGGTGGTACGGCGCCGGCGGCTGTAGGCAGGCTGTCTGCACCATTTCAGCAGGCGAGCTGCCCAACTTGGTGCGTGTTTGCGCCATTTGGCACCATCGGGCGCCTCAACTGCCAGTAGCCACGGGCTTGCGCCAAAAAAGTGCGGCGGAACGGCATTTGCTTTGTTCCCCCTCATCGTCTTGCTGAAGAGGTCAGTTGTGACTGTTTCGAGTGCTCCCGCCGTATCCCATTCCCCCATTGAGCAGTACCTGCAGCAACTGCTTGCGCGCTACGAGGCGCTCGACGAGGGCCGTGTCGCCGACTACATCCCCGAGCTGGCCAAAGCCAGGCCGGACTGGTTCGGCATTTGCATCGCCACCCGCGACGGACACATATACGAGGTCGGCGACACCCGCCGGCACTTCACCATACAGTCGATCTCCAAGGCGCTGGCCTACGGCCTGGCGCTCGAAGACCGCGGCGAAGCGCATGTACTCGAACGCATCAGCGTCGAACCCTCGGGCGACGCCTTTAATGCCATCAGCCTGAAATCGGGATCCGGCGCGCCCTTCAACCCGATGATCAATGCCGGCGCCATCGCCATCTGCGGCCAGATCATGGCCACCGACAAGGGCACGCGCATCGAACGCATCCTGGCCTACCTCTCCGCCTGCGCCGGACGCACGCTCGACATCGACCAGGCGGTCTATCGCTCGGAGAGCGAGACCGGCCACCGCAACCGGGCGATCGGCTGGATGCTGCGCAATTTCGGCATCATCGACGAAGAGCCGACCGAGATCCTGGAAACCTACTTCCAGCAATGCGCGATACGCGTCACCTGCCGCGACCTGGCGGTGATGGGTGCGACCCTGGCCAACAACGGCCGCAATCCGCTCACCGGCGAACAGGCCATTGCGCCGGAGTACGTGGACAACGTGCTGTCGGTGATGTCGAGCTGCGGCATGTACGACTTCTCCGGCGAGTGGCTCTACCGCATCGGCCTGCCGGCCAAAAGCGGCGTCGGCGGCGGCATCCTCGCCGTGTTGCCCGGCCAGCTCGGGATCGGCGTTTTCTCGCCGCCGCTCGATGCCCAGGGCAACAGCCTGCGCGGCATCAGGGTGTGCGCCGACCTGTCGCACGAGCTTTCGCTGCACCTGTTCGCCGCCGGCGCAGCACCGCAATCGGCTTTGCGCCTGAGCTATGACGGCAGCCAGGTCTCTTCGGCGCGGCGCCGTCCGCGCCAGCACCAGCAGACGCTGCGCGCCAGCGGACACCGCATCCGCATGCTGGAACTGCAGGGCGAGCTGATCTTTTCCAGCCTCGAACCCATCGTGCGCCTGGCGCTCAAGCAGGCGCCCTACTGCCAGTACCTGGTGATCAATTTTCGCAACGTAACCAGCATCGATGAGGTCGCCGCCCGGCTGGTGG
>CAIZHL010000522.1 GCA_903932755.1 uncultured beta proteobacterium | reverse complement strand
TTCGCCGGTTTCGATTTCATGCAGGATGCCGTCGATCGAGAGTTCATGGCCGTAATACTGGTCGATGGCCCGGGCAATTTCGGATTCGCCGGCAATCAGCGTTTCGATAGCCAGATCCGGATGGATCAGCGTGCGAAGCTTGTCCAGGGCGACGATGTCGTTCGGGTCGGCGATGGCGACCGTGAGCCGCTGCTCGTTTTGCGAATAACTGAGAGCGAGGAGCAAATGACGCTTGGCCAGATCGCGCGGCACCAGGCGCAGTGCATCCGCATCGATGATCGAATTGGAGAGGTCTACGGGCTTGTGCCCGAGCGATTCGCCAAGGGCATCGCGCAATGTGGCTTCGGAGACAAAGCCCAGGGCAACCAGCAGTTTGCCAACCGGCTGGTTCGACTTCATCTGCTCGAGAAGAGCAATGCGCAGCTGGTCCTCGCTGATCACGCCTTGCGCGATCAGTATCTGGCCAATGGGGCGACGGCTGGGTGGCGAATTCATACGAGCATCATTATCCCGCATCTACCTGCTAGGGCAAGCCCCGTGGCAGGGAAAACAGAATGCCAATCCCGGCATTACCAACAGTGAGCGCCGGCGCATGGGAGTTGGCTTGGGGGCGCAAAGGGAAATCGTGAGCAAGCTGAACCCTGCGGGACGGACTTCTCTCTGCCGTATCAGGCATTCAGCGCTGCAGGGCTTGGAGTCGTTCCTTTGCCAGGGCCGGATTGAAGCCGGCTGTGCGGCCCTGCGCAGCGGCTACCGCCAGAGTGTAATACTGAACCGCAAGCTTGTTTTGGCGCAGGTGTTCGAGGCTGATGGCCAGATTGTAGAGAATGTCGGGATTGTCCTGTTCGGCACCATAGGCGCGGAAGTAGGCCTGCTGCGCCTCGTTCCACCGGCTTTGGCGGGCATAGAGATTGCCTAGCGCGAACTGTGGCGCTGCGAGGTCCGGCTGGGCGGCCGAAAGTGATTTCAAGCGGCTCTCGGCCATGCCGGGGTCGATTTGAGCACGAGTGTTGATCAGGGCGGACATTGCCGTCGTGTCCTGCGGGTCGGCCTCGATGATTTGCCGGTACAGCAAGTCGGCCTGGTCGTGGCGGCCCTGACGCACGGCAATTGCCGCAAGGCCATGCAAGGCGTCGGTGTTGCGCGGGTCTGACTTTTGGGCGCGTTCGTATTCGAGCTGGGCCGACTCCATGTCTCCCCGGTTAAATGCGTCAAAGCCGCGAAGCAAGGCTGGATTGACCTTCAGGGGCGCCTTCGTTACGCGAACCGGGCTGTCCGTATCGGCTTCCGGGGCCGGGGCCGGACGGGTACGACGCGGCTGCGAAGAAGCCTTGGCTACGACCGGGGCGGCTTCTTCCTCATCATCCTTGTCATTCGCGACAGGAGTTGCGGGAAGAGGCGCAGCCGTTGCGCCGGCCATTGGTGCAGGAGGTGGTGCGGCAATAGTCGGCGCTGGCGGTACGGCAACCGGAGCCGGCGTCGCTGCGGGCGGCAACGGCCCTCGACTGGCAACGAGCGGCGATTTCGGCTGCAACTGCCACCAGACATATCCGCCGATGCCGCAGATCGACAGAACGGTGACGCTACCGATCGCAATCGCAAAGGTTTTTCGTGACGACGACTTGTCGACTTGCTTTGCTGCAAAAAGATTCTGTGCGGCGGACTTGTCCTGCGGAGAGGCTTTATCCGACGGTGAACGACGTGTTTCGGTGGAGGAGGCCGTCCGCAGCTGCCTGGCCGCCTGTTCGGCAGTCGGTTCAATGGCCATGGCGGGCGCTGCGGTCGTCGCCTGCGCTTTCAGGCGGGCCGCCGCCGCCTCCTTGGCTTCTGCCAGAAACTGCGTGTCGATGTCTTCAAGGTGCGACGCCAGCGCCTCGGACGACAGGCCAGTGCCGACCAGCAGATCGGAAGAGCACACGTCTGAACTCCAGTCACTAATGCGCA
>CAIZHL010000521.1 GCA_903932755.1 uncultured beta proteobacterium | reverse complement strand
TGGCAAAGAAGCGCGACTACTACGAAGTCCTCGGCGTCAACCGCGACGCATCGGATGAGGACATCAAGAAGGCCTACCGCAAGCTGGCCATGAAGCACCATCCGGACCGCAATCCGGACAACCCGAAATCCGAGGAGCAGTTCAAGGAGGCCAAGGAAGCCTACGAAATCCTCTCCGACCCGCAGAAGCGCCCTGCCTACGACCAGTACGGCCATGCCGGCGTCGACCCGCAGGCCGGCATGGGCCCCGGCGGCGCGGGCGCGGGCGGCTTCGCCGATGCCTTCTCCGACATCTTCGGCGACATCTTCGGCGGCGGCCAGCGCGGCGGCGGCCGTTCCAACGTCTATCGCGGCGCCGACCTGCGCTACAACCTCGAGGTATCACTCGAAGATGCCGCCCGCGGCAGCGAGACCCGCATCCGCATCCCGACCATGGCCGAATGCGAAACCTGCAGCGGCAGCGGCGCGAAAAAGGGCAGCGAACCCAAGACCTGCCCGACCTGCGCCGGCCACGGCCAGGTGCGCATGCAGCAGGGCTTCTTCTCGATCCAGCAAACCTGCCCGAAGTGCCACGGCACCGGCCGCTACATCGCCGATCCCTGCGGCAGCTGCCACGGCGCGGGCCGCGTCAAGCAGCACAAGACCCTGTCGGTCAAGATTCCATCGGGGATAGACGAGGGCGACCGGATACGGCTCACCGGCGAAGGCGAACCCGGCGTCAACGGCGGCCCGTCCGGCGACCTCTACGTGCAGATCCACCTCAAGGCCCACGCCGTATTCCAGCGTGACCACGACGACCTGCATTGCGAAATGCCGATCAGCTTCGCCATCGCGGCCCTGGGCGGCGAAATCGAGATTCCGACCCTGGATGGCGTCGCCAAGCTCAAGGTGCCGTCCGAAACGCAGACCGGCAAGGTCTTCCGCCTGCGCGGCAAGGGCATCAAGGGCGTGCGCTCGTCCAGCCACGGCGACCTGCTCTGCCATGTCGTGCTGGAAACCCCGGTCAGCCTTACCGAACGGCAGAAGGAACTGCTGAAGGAGTTCGAGGAAATCAGCCAGGGCAACGCCCAGCGCCACAGCCCGCGTGCGCAGAGCTGGCTGGACAAGGTCAGGGACTTCTTCGGCAGCTGAGGCAGCCTGCAAAAAAGTCGGCGCTGGCGACACGGCGCCGCAGGGTGCGTCGGCAGAAACCCGCCGCCACGAAGGACGCGGGATCGGCGAATCCGGGCAGGATTAGCTCATCTCCGCCGCAGCCAGTGCAGCAGGCTGGCATAGAGGATCTCCGGCAGTACCGGTTTTCCGATGTGGTCGTTCATGCCGGCCGCAATGCAGGCCGCGCGATCTTCGTCGAAGGCATTGGCCGTCATGGCCAGGATCGGAATCTCGGCCATCCCCGGCAAAGAGCGGATGGCGCGCGTGGCGTCGAGCCCGTTCATTACGGGCATCTGGACATCCATCAGGATCAGGGCGTACTTTCCGCTGCGCGCCATTGCCAGGGCCTGCCCGCCATCGATCGCAACTTCCGGCACCAGACCGGCATCCTCCAGCAGCAAAACGGCGGCTTCCCGATTCACCGGTTCGTCCTCGCTGATCAGGACGCGCGTCCCGGAGTATTCCCGGACCAGAGCCTCGCGCGCGGAAGGTCCCGGCGACGGACGATCCTCTGCGGCATCTCCGGCTGCGTGCCGCAAACGCACGGTCATCCAGAAGGTGCTGCCGCTTCCCTCGACGCTGTCCACGCCGACGTCGCCGCCCATCAGCCTGGCGATGCGCCTCGAAATGATCAGGCCGAGGCCGGTGCCGCCGTATTTGCGCGTCATCGATTCGTCGCCCTGCGCGAATGCCCGGAACAGCCGGCCCTGCTGCTCGGGGCTGATGCCGATGCCCTGGTCGGCGACTTCCAGCCGCACCAGCACGCTTTGGCTGTCCTGTTCCACGAGCCGGCCACGGACGCAGATCTCGCCGCGGTCGGAAAACTTGATCGCATTGTTTACGAAATTGATCAATATCTGGTGCAGGCGCAGGGCATCGCCGCAAAGCTGCCCGGGCAGCTCCGGCGCCAGTTCGCGAGACAGCTGCAAGCCCTTGGCTTGGGCCTGCTCCCACTGCATGTTCAAGGCATCATCAACCACTTTCGCCAGCGAAAAATCGTTCTCTTCCAGCGTCATGCGATCGGCCTCGATGCGCGACAGGTCGAGGATGTTGTTGATCACGGCAAGCAGGTGGCGGGCCCCCGCGAGGCTCTTGCCCAGGTAGTCGGTTTGCTTGGGGTCGGTGGTACGGCGCAAGGCGAGGTTGGTCATGCCGATGATGGCGTTCATCGGCGTGCGCAATTCATGGCTCATGTTGGCCAGGAATACGCTCTTGGCGCGGCTCGCCGCCTCCGCGGCATCCTTGGCGGCGGCAAGTTCGGCGGTGCGCGAGAAGACAAGTTCTTCGAGATGGTGCCGGTGCTGTTCGAGTTCGGCTTCCGCCAGCATGCGCTCGGTGATGTCGCGGCTGATGCCGAACAGGCCGACCACCTTGCCGCTCCTGCCGGTATCCAGCAACGGCCACTTGTTGGTGCTGACCCAGCCGCGATTTCCGGCCGCATCGATGTAGGGGTCGACCTTGTTCAGCAGGGGTTTGCCGTCGCGGAAAATCTGGAACTCTTCCTCGACATAGATCTTTGCGGTTTCAAGCGGAAAGACCTCCAGGTCGTGCTTGCCGATCATGTCGCGCCAACTGGCATGGCTGGTGATGTCGGCGAGCGTCTGGCTGCAGAAGCGGAAGCGGCCGTTTGCATCCTTGAAGTAGACGAAGTCGCTGGTGTTTTCGAGGAAGGAAACGAAGTCCCGGTTCAGTTCCCGCGTCGCCGCCTCCACCTGCTTTTGCTCGGTGAGGTCTATGTCCACGCAGAACATCTCGGGGGCCTGTCCGGCCACCTTTACGAAGGCATGGCTTGAGTACACATCCACCCTGGAACCATCCTTGCGTTGCAGGGAGAGTTCGCCGGACGGAACCGACCGGCCCGTGGCGAACATTTCGGCCACGCCCAGTTCCGCCTGCTCGCGCATTTCCGGCGGAATGATCAGGTCGAACAGATTGCGCCCCAGCGCCTCCTCTTCCTGGTAGCCGTAGACATGCGTCGACGCCCGGTTCCAGTAGTGGGTCGTGCCGTCAGGACCGTAGCCCTGGATCGCCACCGATGGAATGTCCTGCAGCAGCTGGCGAAAACGCGCTTCGCTGGCCTGGAGTTTCTGCTCGGCCAGCTTCCTTTCGGAGACTTCCTGGACGATGCCGACGACTTTGGGCGCACCGCCTTCACCACCCGGGCGATTTTCTGCCTTCTGCCGCACCCAGCGCGTTTCGTCCCCCACCACGACCCGGCATTCGTAGGCGCCCGCGCCGCCCTTCAGGCCATTGCGCCAGACTTCGTCCGCCTCCGCGCGATCCCGCGGGTCGACACGGGCAAGGAAGGTTTCGAAAGGCGCCACGGTTCCCGCAGGCATACCGAAGATGCGACAAGCCTCGACCGATGCCTCGACCAGTCCGGTCACCGGGTCGAAGGTCCAGCTTCCCACCCGCGCCACCGCCTGCGCCCGATTCAGTTCGGCCTTGCTTGTTTCGAGGTCGGCGGAACGACGGGCAAGCTCGCGGCCGGCCAGGCTCAACTCGGCAACCCGGTCCCGGTAGGCCCTTGCCAGGTAGGTGACCAGCGCCGCGCACATGATCAGGACGATGAGTTGCAGAAAACCATGAAGCAGGGGCGGCGTCTCGGGTTCCGGCGGCAGCAGGCCGCGGGACTCGCTGATCGCGAGGCCCAGGATGACGATGGCGGTGAAGATCAGGAGCGTCATCGTCGATCGCCATCCCATGGTCCAGCCGGCGAGGACAATGATCACCGGATAAACGACGATGACCGGCGCATGGGTGCCTCCCGTTATCGCGACGAGCATGGTTACCACGGTCCACGACCCGAACACCAATACCCGCAGGGATGCCCACCGCTTCCCGCGACGCAGGAAATGCCATCCGAGCAGTGCCACAAGGGCCAGCAACCCGGGCCGCGCGACCCGTGCGGTCTGGTCCGGAGCCATGATGATCAGCACCAGCGTAGCAATGAGCGCGCTGACCAGCATCACCAGGATGGCGAACTTCAGGAAATCCTCCGACGGCGACATGGGTCCGGGCGGACGCATGGCGCCGGCAGTCGGTCGTTCGGTTTCGCGCTGCGTGCTCATTGCGGATGACACCATGCATGTGACGGGGCTGTCACTGTCTCGCGACCGACATTCTGATCGCGCGCAGTACTTGCCGTCAATTGTCCGCCGCGACCATCATGGCCGGATTGACACTTGTCAATGTCCGGCGACAGTCGCCACCCAGGAGTCTTCGGGTCCCCGGGCAGGATGCAGGACAGGGCCGATGGCCGCGCGGCGCACTCGCCCGCGTTCGATGCGACAGGAGCGTGACGCCGGTCAGGCGCGGCGCCAGGCTGTTCCCTGCGGGCCATCTTCGAGAACGATGCCGGCGGCCTTGAGATCGTCGCGGATGCGGTCGGATTCGGCGAAGTTTTTCGCCTTCTTCGCCGTGGCGCGAGCGCCGACTTTTTCGTCGATTTCCTCGTTGCTCAAGCCCCCCGCCGGCGCAGCCTGCAGGAATATCTGCGGATCGCGCTGCAACAGGCCCAACACGCCGCCCAAGGCCTTGAGCTGGCTGGCCAGGACTGCATCGCCGCGATTGGCTGCAGTGGCCAGGTCGAACAGCACGGCCATGGCCTCGGGCGTGCCGAAATCGTCGTCCAGCGCCGCCTTGAAGCGCACCGCGTGGGTCTCGTTCCAATCAACCTGGGCTGCGCCATCGACGCCCTTGAGCGCGGTGTACAGCCGCGTCAGCGCCTGCCGCGCATCGTCGAGGTGGACATCGGAGTAATTGAGCGGGCTGCGATAGTGGGCGCGCAGGATGAAGAAACGCACCACCTCGGGATCGTATTTCTTCAATACTTCGCGGATGGTGAAGAAGTTGCCCAGCGACTTCGACATTTTCTCGTCATCGACACGGACGAAGCCGTTGTGCATCCAGTAATTGACGAACTGGCAGTGCTCATTGGCGTCCATGGCGCCTTCGGACTGTGCGATCTCGTTTTCGTGGTGCGGAAACTGCAGGTCCTGGCCACCGCCGTGGATGTCGAAATGCTTGCCCAGCAGTTGCGAGCCCATCGCCGAGCACTCGATATGCCAGCCCGGGCGCCCCGTTCCCCAGGGCGATTCCCATTTCACTTCGGCGGGCTCGTCGTCGCGGGCATGTTTCCACAGCACGAAGTCGAGCGGATCCTGCTTGCCCGCCATGACGTCGACGCGCTCGCCGGCGCGCAGGTCTTCCAGCGACTTGCCGGAGAGCTTGCCGTAACCGTCGAATTTGCGCACCGAATAGCAGACGTCACTGCTTTCGGCGACATAGGCGTAGCCGTTCTTTTCCAGGGTGCCGATCATGTCCAGCATCTGCGGCACATACTCGGTGGCACGCGGCTCGGCGTCCGGGCGCAGCACGCCCAGCGCGCCGGCGTCCTCGTTCATGGCGGCGATGAAGCGGTCGGTGAGCTGGCGGATGGTCTCGCCGTTTTCCTGCGCGCGGCGGATGATCTTGTCGTCGATGTCGGTGATGTTGCGCACGTAGTTCAGCTCATAGCCGCTGGCCCGCAGCCAGCGCGCGACCATGTCGAACACCACCATGACGCGGGCGTGGCCGAGGTGGCAGAAGTCATAGACCGTCATGCCGCAGACGTACATGTTCACCCGGCCGGGCTCGATGGGAACAAAGACCTGTTTGTCGCGGGACAGCGTGTTGTATATCTTCAGCATGGGAAAGGAAATCGCCTGAACGCAGCGCTAAGCAAAAAAATGGACACGAAAGGCACGTATTATCGCGCCATTGATCGAACTCGGTCAGGTTGTCGGAACAGCGGGCTTCTTGGTAGAATTCGTCGCTGTATTCCTGACGTTTCGTGCCGGCGAATGCCAAGTGTCAGAGCAGGTTGATGCCAGTCGTACCCTCGTCAGGCGCAACAGCAGAAACCAGAATGCAGTTCCAGGGCAGGTCGATACCATTTGAGCCGGAATCAAGCGCAGCGACCGCAAGCAGATTCATTTCGGGCAATCGTCAACGAGAAGCACATACCATGACCCAATACCGCCTCAGTGCCTCACGCATTCTCGTCTCGCTCGCTTCCCTCGCGCTGCTGCTGCTGGCGCCGGCGGTCCGTGCCGACGCCTTGCAGGACATCAGCAAGCAGATCAAGCAGGGACAGTATCCCCAGGCGCTGGAGCAGGTCGACAAATATCTGGCGGGCAAGCCCAAGGATGCACAGGCACGCTTCCTCAAGGGCATCATCCTGACCGAGATGAACAAACCCGCCGAGGCCATCGTGGTATTCACCAAGCTGACCGAGGACTATCCGGAACTGCCGGAGCCCTACAACAACCTCGCCGTCATCTACGCCCAGCAGAAACAATTCGACAAGGCGCGGCAGGCGCTGGAAATGGCCATCCGTACCCATCCTTCCTACGCCACCGCCCATGAGAACCTGGGCGACATTTACGCGCGGCTGGCAAGCCAGTCTTACGACAAGGCTTTGCAGATCGATTCCTCGAATTCCAGCGCCCAGAACAAGCTGGCCCTGATCCGCGACCTGATGGGCACCAGCGGCCGCCCCGGCAAAGCCACCAAGCCGATCGGCGACGCCCGCCCGGCCGAACCGGTCAAGGTGGCGGAGGCGCCGAAATCCCCGCCGGCACCCGTGCCCGCAGCGGCAACGTCCGCCGTCACCGCCCCGGCACCCGTTGCCGCCGCGCCCAAACCGGCGCCGGTCAGTCCCGCCGCCGATGCCAATGCCGACGTCACCCGCGCCGTCGAACTGTGGGCTGCGGCCTGGTCGCGCAAGGACATCAAGGCTTACCTGGCGGCCTATGCCCGCGACTTCAAGACGCCGGGCGGCGAATCGCGCTCGCAGTGGGACGCGGAGCGGCAAAAGCGCATCAACAAGCCCGGTGCCATCCAGGTCAGCGTCGAAGGCCTGCGCATCACCGTCGATGGCGACACGGCCACGGCGAAATTCCGCCAGCATTACAAGTCGGCCACGCTCAAGACCTCGAGCAACAAAGTCCTGCAAATGGGCAAGCGTGACGGCAAGTGGCTGATCCTGCAGGAGCGGGTCGGCACCTGATGCGCTACCTGTCGCGTACCTGGCTTGGTGCCGCGGGCTGCAGCCTGCTTCTTGCGTCAGGTCTGGCACTGGCCGCCGGCAAAGCGCCCGCGCATCTCAAGAAAGGCACCGGCGGCGACATCGCCGAAGCGACCTTTACCGACTCCGGCCCGGAACCCCTTCTGGCCAAGGTCTTCGACGCCATCGAAGCCAATCGGCTTGACCTTGCCATGCAGCAGACCGACATGCTGATCAAGGCCTATCCCAATTTCCGCCTGGCGCACCTGGTCAAGGGCGACCTGCTGCTGGCCCGCTCCCGCCATCTGACCGCCTTCGGTGCCGGAGGGGGCCCCGCTGCCGGGGAAAAAGTCGCCGATCTGCGCGACGAGGCCATCGTCCGCCTCAAGGGTTACCGCAGCAAGCCGCCGGCCGACTACGTGCCGCGCTACCTGCTGCAGATGCATCCGGAACAAAAGCACGCGGTTGTCGTCGATACGCAGAAATCCCGGCTCTACCTGTACCAGAACGACAAGGGCACGCCGCGCTTTGTCGCCGACTACTACATATCGCAGGGCAAGCTCGGCGCCGAAAAGGCGCGCGAGGGTGACAAGAAGACGCCGATCGGGGTCTATCACGTCACATCCAGCCTGCCGCGCCAGAAACTGACCGACTTCTACGGCAGCGGTGCCTTCCCGATCAACTATCCCAACGAATGGGACAAGCGGCAGGGGCGCAACGGCCACGGCATCTGGCTGCACGGCACCCCCTCCGACACATTCTCGCGTCCGCCCAAGGCTTCAGACGGCTGCGTGGTGCTCGCCAACCAGGACCTCGATTCGCTGGCGAAGAGCCTGCAGGTCGGCCTGACCCCTGTGATCATCAGCAACAGCATCGAATGGCTGTCTCTCGACGATTGGCAAAGCGAACGCAGCTCGCTGCTCAAGAACGTCGAAGAATGGCGGCAGGACTGGGAGAGCCGCGATATCGAGCACTATGCGAGGCACTATTCGCACAAGTTCAACGCCGACGGCCAAGGTTACAAAGGCTGGATCGAACAGAAGCGCAAGGTGAATGCCGCCAAGAGCTGGATCAAGGTCGGCACCGGCAACATAAGCATGTTCCGCAATCCCGGCAAGGAAGAATACGTCGTCGTCACCTTCGAGCAGGATTACCGTTCCAGCAATCTTTCCGGCCAGATGAAGAAGCGCCAGTACTGGGTCAAGGAAGGCGGCCGCTGGAAGATCGTCTACGAAGGCGCCGCCTGATCCGCTTCCCGCTCCGCGCCCTTCCCCCTTTTTAGCTGCTTTCCCGGAGGCTCCATGCACCGCCTGTTACTGCTTGCACTCGCACTACTGTCCAGCATTTCCGCGCTCGCCGCCAACCCGCAGCTTGAAGTGAAGACCTCGATGGGAACCCTGACCATCGAGCTGTATGAGGACAAGGCGCCGAAATCGGTGGAGAACTTCCTGCGCTATGCGCAGGACGACTTCTTCAACGGGACCGTGTTTCACCGCGTGATTCCCGGCTTCATGATCCAGGGCGGCGGCTTCACTCCCGACCTGAAGCAGAAAGACACCCGTGCTCCGATCCCGAACGAGGCAAAGAACGGCTTGAAGAACCAGACCGGCACCCTGGCCATGGCACGCACCAGCGATCCGCATTCGGCCACGGCGCAGTTTTTCATCAACCTCAAGGACAACAGTTTCCTCGACAATCCGGGCCGCGACGGCTGGGGATATGCCGTATTCGGCAAGGTTGTCCAGGGATTCGACATCGTGCAGAAAATCGCCATGGTGCAGACCGGCAATGCCGGCCCGCACCAGAACGTGCCGAACACGCCGGTAATCATCGAATCCGTCAAATTGCTGCCGGCGAAGAAATAATCACCACAGGACCGAAATCATGATCAAGCTCACCACCAATCACGGCGTCATCACCCTCGAACTCGATGCCGAAAAAGCGCCCAAAAGCGCTGCCAACTTCCTCGCCTACGTCGAAGCCAGCCATTACGACAACACGATCTTCCACCGCGTCATCGACGGCTTCATGATCCAGGGCGGCGGCTTCGAGCCGGGAATGGACCAGAAGCCGGTCAATGCCCCGATAGAAAACGAAGCGAAGAACGGCCTCAAGAATGCGATGTACACCGTCGCCATGGCCCGCACCAGCGACCCGCACTCGGCCACGGCGCAGTTCTTCATCAATGTCGGCGACAACGACTTCCTCGACAACGACAAATGCCAGGACGGCTGGGGCTACTGCGTATTCGGCCGCGTCGTCGACGGCAAGGATGTCGTGGACGCGATCAAGGCGGTCAAGACCGGCAACAAGGGCTTCCACCAGAACGTACCGCGCGAAGACGTCATCATCGAGCGCGCCGAAGTCGTCTGATACCACCGGCGGTTCCATGCAAGCCATTGCCGGAACCGCCCGCTTCGTCTCCGACCTCCACCTGCGGGCCGAACGTCCCGATCTGACGCGGCGCTTTGCCGTCTTTCTGGCCGATACCGCCGCATCGAACGTCGATGCACTGTTCATCCTCGGCGACCTCTTCGAGTACTGGATCGGCGACGACGACCTGAGCGCGTCCTTCAACGCCGATGTCTGCGCCTTGCTGCGCGGCACGGCCGACATGGGTACGCGCATTTTCTTCATCGCCGGCAACCGCGACTTCCTGCTCGGCGATGCCTTCGCCCGCGCAGCGGGAATGGTAGTGCTGCCGGAAACCGAAAAAGTCGGCGCTGGCGACACGGCGACCTTGCTGATGCACGGCGACACACTGTGTACCGACGACCTGCCCTATCAGGAATTCCGGCGCATGGTGCGCTCCCCGGAATGGCAGCAGGATTTTCTTGCCCGGCCGCTGGCGGAACGCCGCATCGAGGTGGAATCACTGCGCCGGCGAAGTATCGAGGCGATGAAGAGCAAGACAGCCGCGATCATGGATGCCAGCCCCGCGACAGTTCGCGCAGCGCTGGCGGAGCACGGCTGCACCCGGCTGATCCACGGCCACACGCATCGGCCGGGCCACGAACAGATTCGGCTCGCCGCCGCCGGCGGGGAGCGCTGGGTAATGTCTGACTGGGATACGGGCCGCGGCGACGCGCTTGAAATCAGCCCCGGCGGCGAGATCCGCCGCATCGACCTCTCGCGCTAGGGTTTGTTCCCGATCATCCGGCGGATAACCGGATGCAGACCCTAGACCAGGCCGCGGGCCAGGTCCGCCTGCAGGTCGGCCGGACTTTCCAGCCCGACGGCGATCCGCAACAGGCCTTCGCCGATGCCGGATGCCGCCCGCGCCTCCGCCGAAATGCGGCCGTGGGTGGTCGATGCCGGATGGGTAATGGTGGTTTTGGTGTCGCCAAGGTTGGCGGTGATCGAGAGCAGGCGACAGTTGTCCACCACGCGCCAGGCGGCTTCGCGCCCGCCCTTGACCTCGAAAGAAACAATGGCGCCGCCCCCGGTCTGCTGCTTCATCGCCAGCGCGTGCTGGGGATGCGATGCCAGGCCGGGATAGAACACCCGCGCCACCTGCGGCCGGGCTTCCAGCCACTGTGCCATTTCGAGCGCGTTGGCCGATTGGGCCTTCATGCGCACCGACAGCGTTTCTAGACCCTTGAGGATCACCCAGGCATTGAACGGCGACAGCGTCGGTCCGGCGGTGCGCAGGAACTTGAATATTTCATCGGTCTGGGCGCGCGCGCCGCAGACCGCACCGCCCAGCACCCGGCCCTGGCCGTCCAGGTACTTGGTGGCGGAATGGATGATGAGGTCGGCGCCGAGTTGCAGGGGACGTTGCAGGGCCGGCGTGCAAAAGCAGTTGTCTACCACCAGCAGCGCCCCCGCGGTATGCGCCACTTCGGCCAGCGCCGCAATGTCGAAGACTTCGGTGAGGGGGTTGGACGGGGTCTCGATGAACACCAGCCTGGTATTCGGACGCATGGCGGCGCGAAAGGCCTCGATGCTGCCTTGGTCGACGAAGCTGGTTTCCACGCCAAAGCGCGGCAGGATGTTGCCGAACAACTGCTGCGTCGCGCCGAAGATGCTGCGCGAAGCGACGATGTGCTCGCCGCCGTTCATCAGCGCCATCACCGTGGACAGGATCGCCGCCATGCCCGTGGCGGTGGCGACGCAGGCCTCGGCGCCCTCCAGCGCCGCCAGACGCTCCTGCAGGTTGGTGACCGTCGGGTTGGTGAAGCGCGCGTAGACGTTGCCCGCCTCCGCCCCGGAAAAACGCGCCGCCGCCTGGGCCGCGCTGTCGAAGACGAAACTCGACGTGAGATAGAGCGCTTCCGAGTGTTCGTTGAACTGGCTGCGCTCCTGGCCGGCGCGCACGGCAAGGGTCTCGAAAGACCAGTCCGCAGGATTGCCTGCGCTCATCCTGCCTGCACCAGATTCAGGTCGAGTTGTTCTCCATCCTGGCCGTCGAAGCCGTCCTGGTCGTCCGCCCGCTGTGCCGGAGGCAGCGAGCGCCGATCCTCCATGCCTTGCAGATAGGCCACACTGATGTCGCCGGTGATGTAGTGGCCGTCGAAACAGGAGGTGTCGAACTGGGTCACCGTCGGATTGACCGAGCGTACCGCCGCCTTGAGAGCATCTATATCCTGATAGATCAGCGCATCGGCGCCTATCTCGCGGCAGATTTCCTCGTCGCTGCGAAACGCGGCGATCAATTCGCTGCGCGTCGGCATGTCGATGCCATAGACATTGGCAAAGCGCACCGGCGGTGAAGCAGAGGCGAAATAGACTTTCTTCGCTCCGGCCTCCCTCGCCATCATGATGATCTCGCGGCTGGTGGTGCCGCGCACGATCGAATCGTCGACCAGCAGCACGTTGCGCCCCTTGAACTCCTGGCTGATGGCATTGAGCTTCTGCCGCACGGATTTGCGCCGCGTCGCCTGGCCCGGCATGATGAAGGTACGGCCGATGTAGCGGTTCTTGACGAAGCCCTCGCGGTAGGGAAGGTTCAGCCGCGCCGCCAGTTCCATCGCCGAATGCCGGCTGGAATCGGGAATCGGAATCACCGCGTCGATCGCCAGGTGCGGCATGGTGAGGCGGATCTTGTCGGCCAGGTAGTCGCCCATCTTGGCCCGCGTCTCGTACACCGAAATCCCGTCCATCACGGAGTCGGGGCGCGCCAGATAGACAAACTCGAACATGCATGGCGCATGCAGCGTGCGTTCCGCACACTGGCGACTGACGAAATTGCCGCGCATGTCGATCAGCACCGCCTCGCCCGGCTCGACGTCGCGCAGCATCTTGAAGCCCAGCGTATCGATGGCCACGCTCTCCGAGGCCACCATGTATTCCATGCCCTCCGGCGTCTCGTTGCGCCCCATCACCAGCGGACGGATGCCGTAGGGATCGCGGAAGGCCAAGAGGCCGTAGCCGGCGATCATCGCCACCACGGCATAGGCGCCCTTGACGCGGCGATGCACGCCGGCCACCGCCTTGAAAATCGTCTCGGCATCGACCTGGTACTTGGTCGACGCGGCCTGCAGTTCGTGCGCCAGCACGTTGAGCAGCACCTCCGAATCGGAGTTGGTGTTCATGTGGCGCAAGTCCTGGAGGAACATGTCCTGCTTCAACTGGTCGGCATTGGTCAGGTTGCCGTTGTGCGCCAGCATCAGGCCGAAGGGCGAATTGACGTAGAAGGGCTGCGCCTCGGCGGCGTTGTCGGCCGAACCGGCCGTAGGGTAGCGGCAGTGGCCGATGCCCCAGTTGCCGATCAGGTTGCGCATGTTGCGGGTACGGAACACGTCGCGCACCAGGCCGGAGCCCTTGTGCATGTGGAAGCGTCCGCCCTCGGCGGTGGCTACGCCGGCGGCATCCTGGCCACGGTGCTGGAGCACCTGCAGGCCGTCGTAGAGCAACTGGTTCACCGGCGTGGTGGCCACCACACCCAGAATTCCGCACATGGTCCTTCTCCGCCGGGCCGCCCCAGGGGGTAACGGCCGAAACATGAAGCGGGCAGCGCCCGCGAGCAATTATCTCCCGCTTCCCCGGCTTGGGGAATGGGGGGATGATCCTTTTACGCTATCGATACCGAATCCGTTTTGCCGCATCTGCCGGCATCCAGGGTTTTGCCGCAATTATCACCGTCTCCAGCGGTGGCGCCAGCATCGCGTCGCGCCACCATACCGCCTTCGGCAGGGGTGTCATTCCCGCCACCAGCACTGCTGCCAATAACACCAGAACTCCGCGCAGAACACCAAAAGCCGCACCCAGCAGACGGTCCAGCAAGCCAAGACCTACCGCCCTCAATAAAAGCGAAATCAGCATGCGTGCAATCGTGAAGACAAGCAATACGCCGACAAACACCACAACATGGGCCGCGGCCAGCCGCAGGCCGGGTTCGGCGATCTGCCCTGCCAGCTCGTTGGCGACCTCCGCGGCGAAGATTCGCGCCGCAAGGAAGGCCACAATCCAGGCCGCAAGAGCCAGCAACTCGCTCACCACGCCACGCCACAAACCCAACAGCACCGACGCCGCAATCACCGTCAGCACTGCGTAATCAAAAACGGTCATCGCGCTATTTGGGCGCCACCGGACCATCCACGCTGATGATCTTGAGTCGTCCGCGTGCCTTCTCGGCCGCCTCCTGGCTGGGAAAGGGTCCCGCCCGGACGCGCGTGAGCGAGCCCTGCTGCGCCTCTACCTTTTCCGTGTACGCGGGAACGTTGATGCCTTTCAGTTTTGACATCAGATTCTTGACTTTGCCCGCTTCCTTGTAGGCGCCAAGTTGAATCACCCATTGGCCGGCTGCATCGGTCGCCGCCTTGGCTTCGGCCGGCTTGGGCGCGGGCTTTTCTGCCGCATCCTGCTTCTTCTCCGGGGCTGCAGGCTTTTCCGCTGCCGCCTTCTTTTCAGGGCTTGCCGGCTTTTCCGTCTGTTTCGCAGGCGCTTCGGCGCTTGCCGCAGCGGCCGGTTTGGCCGCTGCGGCGGAGGCCGGTTCGGCTTTCGCGGGGGCGGCGTCTTTCGGTTCTGCAACGGGCTTCGGCTCAGGCGCCGGCATGGGTGTCGCCGCAGGCTTTCCCGGCAGGAGCTTGGACGCGAAGCCGGTCGAGTCCTGGCTGGGGATGCGTACCTGGATATCCTGGTTCAAGGGGCGCGGTTCGCGATCCATCACCATCGGCAATATGATGACGGCAAACAGCGCCAGCGCGGCGGCGCCAACCAGCCGGCGTCGAGCACGCTTCTTCAACTGCAGTTCGTCAGGCGTTGTGTCTTGTTCCGCCATCTTGGTTACGCGAGGTCAGCTCGGGCGGCCATGCGCCTGCAGGGCCGCAGCAACAGTGAGGAAGGATCCGAAGGCGAGGATTCTATCATCTTCACCGGCCTTCTCTTGCGCGCAAATGAGTGCTGCCGCAGGCGAGGCAAAGCGGCCCACGACCACCATTCCCCGTGCCTCCAGACGCGCCGCCAGAAAGTCGGCGCTGGCGGCACGGCGGCCTTCCAGCGTGCATGGCAGCCAGTGCGTGACCCGTTCGCCGATGGCGTCGATCATGCCGTCGATGTCCTTGTCGGCGAGCATGCCGATCACGGCCCATGTCTGCCTGTGGAATCCCATGTTGCCCAGGTTGGCAGCCAGCACGCGGGCTGCCTGCGGGTTGTGGGCGACGTCGAGCACCACGGTCGGACGACCCGGCAGGACCTGGAAGCGACCGGCCAGTTCGACTTCGATCAAGCCGCGGCGAATATCCTTCATGGCCACCGGCAGGATGTCGTGCAAGGCATCGAGCGCCGCCAGGGCGCAGGCGGCGTTGGACAATTGCCGCTCGCCGCGCAAGGCCGGGAAAGCCAGTCCGCCGCGGCGGACGGCGCCGGTCCAGTAAAGCCACTGCTGCTCCTGGCGCAGGTAGCCGAAATCACGTCCCAGGAGCCGAAGCTCGGCGCCGATCGCCGCGGCATGCTCGGTCAGGCTTTGCGGCGGCTGCGGATCGCCGCAGACAGCCGGCACGCCGGTGCGGAAGATTCCGGCCTTTTCGCGCCCGATGGACTCGCGATCCGGGCCGAGAAACTCCATGTGGTCGAGATCGATCCCGGTAATGATTGTGCATGCGGGCTGATATGCGTTGGTGGCATCGAGCCGCCCGCCCAGGCCAACCTCGAGAATGATGACATCGAGATGAGCGGCGGCGAAGGCTTCCCACGCCGCGAGGGTGCCGAACTCGAAATAGGTCAGCGCATCGTCGCCGCGCATCTCCTCGACCCGAGCAAAAGCGCCACAGAGGGAGGCGTCATCAGCAGCGACGCCGTTGACCCGCACCCGCTCGTTGTAGCGCAGCAGATGGGGCGAGGTGTACAGCCCGGTGCGATAGCCGGCGGCGAGCAGGATGCGCTCCAGCATGGCGCAGGTCGAGCCCTTGCCGTTGGTGCCGGCGACCAGGATGACCGGACAGGTTTCGCGCTGGCCGAGTCGGGCCTTGACTGCCGCCACCCGCTCCAGGCCGAGTTCGATGCCTGCGCTGCCACGCGGATGCAGCGCTTCGAGATGCGCCAGCCAGGCGTCCAGCCCGCCCGGAAATCCGGACATCAGGCGGCGGGAACGCGTTGCAGCAGGGTCAGCAGCGAGGCCAGTTTGTCGCGCAGATCGCGGCGGTCGACGATCATGTCGATGGCGCCTTTTTCGATCAGAAACTCGGCGCGCTGGAAACCCTCCGGCAGGGTCTCGCGCACGGTCTGCTCGATCACTCGCGGTCCGGCGAAGCCGATCAGGGCGCCCGGTTCGGCGATCACCACGTCGCCGACGAAGGCGAAGGAAGCAGAAACGCCGCCCATGGTGGGATCGGTCAGCAATGTAATGAAGGGCAACTGGTGATGCGCAAGCTGTGTCACGGCCGCCGTGGTTTTCGCCATCTGCATCAGCGAGAACAGGCCTTCCTGCATGCGCGCGCCGCCCGAGGCGGTGATGCAGATGAAGGGCGCCTGCAGTTCGATGGCCGCCTTGACGCCGCGCACGAAGCGCTCGCCGACCACCGCCCCCATCGAACCGCCGAGGAACTCGAACTCGAAACAGGCCACGACCACCGGCACGGTCTTGATCGCGCCCTGCATCACCACCATGGCATCGGCTTCGCCGGTATCTTCGTTGGCGGCCACCAGTCGATCGACATAACGCTTGCTGTCCTTGAACTTCAGCGGATCCATCGGGATGACTTCGCTGCCGATCTCGAAGCGGCCTTCCGGGTCGAGCAAGGCGTCGAGCCGGACCCGGGCGCGCAAGCGCAAATGGTGGCTGCACTTGGGGCAGACGTTCTGGTTGCTTTCCAGATCGCTGCCGTAGAGCACCGCCTCGCAGGCCGGGCACTTCGCCCACAGTCCCTCGGGTATCGATTTGCGTACGCCTTCCGAACGCTTGATCTTCGGCGGCAGCAGTTTTTGCAACCAACTCATGGTTTTTCTCCATCCATTGCGGCACGCACGCCGCTCAGAAATGTGGTGACCCGCTGTGGTGCCAGCTGCGCGTCTCCGGTTTCGATTTCCTCGATGATGCGGCTGCCGATCACCACCGCATCGGCCATCGCGGCGATGCGCGCGGCGGTAGCGCCGTCGCGGATGCCGAAACCGACGCCCACCGGCATGCCGACCTTCTCCCGGATCAGCGGGATGCGGCGCGCGACTTCGTCGAGATCAAGCTTGCCGGAGCCGGTCACGCCCTTCAGCGACACGTAATAGATGTAGCCGCTGCCGATCTGCGCGACTTCGTCGTAGCGCTTCTCGGTCGAGGTCGGCGCCAGCAGGAAAATCGGATCGATGCTCGACCGCTTCATCACGGCGGCGAACGCCGCGCATTCCTCCGGCGGATAGTCGACCACCAGGACGCCATCGACGCCGGCATCGTGGGCATCGCGGGCAAACGCATCGACGCCGTAGGCTTCGACCGGATTGGCGTAGCCCATCAGCACCACCGGCGTCGCCGCGTTCTCCTTGCGGAATTCGCTCACCAGCGCCAGCACGCGGCGCAGGCTCATGCCGTGGGCCAGAGCGCGTTCGGAGGCGCGCTGGATGGTCGGTCCGTCCGCCATCGGATCGGAAAACGGCACGCCCAGCTCGATGATGTCGGCGCCGCCCGCCACAAGCGCCCGCATCAGCGGCAGGGTCTGGTCGGGATGCGGATCACCCGCGGTAATGAAAGGGATCAGGGCCTTGCGGCCTTGCGTGGCGAGTGCGGCAAACGTGGTCGAAATTCGCGACATGCCCGATACCGGTCAGAACTGGATGCCGGATTCTTCGGCGACGGTATGCATGTCCTTGTCGCCACGTCCGGAAAGATTGACCAGCAGGATTTTATCGGCAGGCAGCGTGGGCGCGAGCTTGGCCGCATGCGCCAGAGCATGGCTGGATTCAAGCGCCGGGATGATGCCTTCGAAATGGCAGAGGTCATGGAAGGCCTGCAGTGCCTCGGCATCGGTGATCGTGGCGTACTCGGCGCGCCCGGAATCCTTGAGCCAGGCGTGCTCCGGACCGACGCCGGGATAATCGAGGCCGGCCGATACCGAATGGGTTTCGCTGACCTGTCCGTTTTCGTCCTGCAGCAGGTAGGTGCGGTTGCCGTGCAGGACGCCGGAACGGCCCGCCGTCAGCGACGCGGAATGTTTGCCCGATTCGAGTCCGCGACCCGCAGCTTCGACGCCGATCAGCTTGACGCCGGCAAGCGGGATATACGGATAGAAGATCCCCATCGCATTGGATCCGCCGCCGACGCAGGCGATCACGGCATCCGGCTGGCGACCGGCAAGCTCCGGCATCTGCGTCTTGCATTCCTCGCCGATCACCGACTGGAAGTCGCGCACCATCATCGGATAGGGATGCGGGCCGGCCACCGTGCCGATGATGTAGAAGGTGTCCTCGACATTGGTGACCCAGTCGCGCATGGCTTCGTTCAGCGCGTCCTTGAGCGTTTTGGAACCGCTCTCGACGGGTACCACGGTTGCGCCGAGCAGTTTCATGCGATAGACGTTGGCCGCCTGCCGCTTGATGTCC